>CALKBB010000069.1 GCA_937989795.1 uncultured Collinsella sp.
GGGTCGTTCGTCAAAGTTCATTGACGTTTATGGTACCGCACGGCCCCGTGACCAAAAGCCAAAGCGACATCATGCCAAATGTTGCCCACAACGGTCTTACTAACGCGTTTTCCCAGCTTATTAATCCGCTCTCCGCTTTTTGATCTGCTGTCTTCCGGCAGCGATTTACACCGTCCGCGCCCCCTGGCGAGCATTTCGAGCTGCAAAGCGCCTATAATTGACCATGCTACGTATTCAATGTCACTTTTTGAGGAGGGGGGGGGGTAAAAACAAATGGCCGACACTCCATCTTGTGCACTGTACGCCGGGCTTAAGTCACTCGGTCGCATCAACAACGGTAACGCCGCGCAAATTCTCATGGCCGGCAACGCCCGTTACGGTGGACGCCTCATCTCCGAACGCTTGACGGTCCCGTCGTTTATCTCACGCGAAATCGTTCACGCTAAGCCCGGTGACCTTCCCGAGCTGCTTTTTGCACCCTTTGAACAAAGTGCGCGCCAGATACTCAACCTCATCATGCAAAACCGAGGCTCCGACCCCCAATCGCTGAGCAAAATCGTTAAGCGCTATATGGAGTCGTGCGTCCCGAACATGCAGGATGCCCTTACCAACTGCGGCGTCGACGGCATGCTCTTTAGGAACGGCGTCGAGCGCATCGAGACCGCCGACGATAGCGACATTAAAGATCGCCTCTACATCCACCTGTTCTTTTTTATCGTCACCGGCTGTCTTGGCGACCCCGCCCGCGCCATCGAATACACTGAGTCGTTTGTGTCCGACCAGATGCTCTCGACGCTCGGCACCGTCGAGACAACCGTCACCTCGTTTTTCTCGGCTGCCGCACGCCCTACGGGAGATATTCGCCTGGGCCTGTTGCGCGTTGTGGGCAACTCGGCACGTCCGCCGCTGCGCCCCCTATCCATGGATCCGGCGGGCAGCATTATCGGATCGCTGACGGGCGACGAAAACGCCATCGCTGACGTCGATTCCGATGTCTCGCGCCAGCACCTACGCGTTTGGCTGCAAGATGGGCGTTGGTTTGCGCAGGGCCTCGACTCTACCAACGGATCGTTTTTGATCTCGGGCGTAGACCGCTGCCGCCAGCCTATCGAGCCGGCCCGCCGTGACCGCCCCGCCAACTTTGCCAACACCCCCGTCGAGATTCACAACGGAGATACGCTCTGCCTGGGTGCCACGACGACTAGCCCACGCACACATTATCGACGCACAAGGTGCCGTTATTTGCATCAACCCATGCAAATAACGGCACCTTTTCAATTAAGGCAACGGTTGCGCCACCTTTTCACTAACATTATTGTTATGCACTTTTGTCTCGAAAGGATCGCCCCGTGACGTTTGACACGGACATGAATATCATCGCGTTGTCTCCCTTTGAACCAAACGCCATGTTTGCGACCACCGAAGACCCCGATGCCATTCGCCGCTTTACCACCCTGTTGGATTGCGGAGCAGTCGGCGGAGGCTCCCACCATCTTCGCAAGGTCGCCAACACCGAGGGCGAGACCTTTGCGCTCAAGACGCTTTGGCCCCTCGGCAGTTGTGAGGAAAACGGCCCCGCCATCACCCCTTCAGACATCAAGACGCTTACCGAGGAATATCGCAACCTTGCAGCCGTCTCACTGTTGGGCGGCTTTCCCAAAACCTATGGCTACGGTTATACCGGCAACACGCCGGTCATCCTTATGGAGTGGATTGAGGGCCTCCCCCTTCGCGATGCCGCGGCAGAGCTAACCGACCCCGCCGAAGGCGGCCACATTCCCGCAAACACCGTCGCCGCAATCGGAAAACGCCTGGGAGAGATTCTCCTGGGTGCCCAAAAGCTCGATGCGCCGTTTGCGCACCGTGATATCTCCTTGCGCAATATCATCATTCGCACAACGCGCCGGCCCCTTGCCCAGCAGATTGCACACTGCAGTTTTGACCTTTGCCTGGTCGATCTGGGCAGCTCGAGCATCAAGCGCTCGGACCCCTCGTTTACCATGTCCACCGGCATCTGGCGCAACGGCACCCCCGAGTTCGCCCCGCCCGAGATGCTCTCCAACGATATCCCCGAGCTGGCGCCGCTTCGCACGTCGCCCAGCATCGATACATATGAGCTCTGCAGTGTGCTCTATACGCTCTATGCCGGTCACACGCCATATCGCCTAAACGAGCATATGGACCAGTCGCCCTACCTGTACAAGATCGAGCACGAGCCCGAGCCGCTCGAGGCGCGCACGCCGGGCGACCAAAAGCTCGTCGATGTCATTATGAGCGGCATCCATAACGAGCAGTCCCAGCGCGCGCCGCTCTCTACGGTCACGGGAAAGCTCGATGCCTGGATCAAGGACATCGATTTTGAGCCGCGCACGCCGCTGCCCGCTCCTGTCGATTTTAGCCAACAACCGAAGCCTTCCGGCTCCGACAAGGCTCAGACGCGCCACCCGCTCATCTCGCGTCGCGCTGCGCTCGCGCTCGGCGGCGTCTGCGTTGCCGGCATCGCAGCTTCTGCCCTTGCCACGGGGTGCTGGGGGCTCATCGACCTGTCGCATGGCATCAAGCCGTCACTCGACGATTACACCTGGGAAGAACTCGCCCTGATCTCCCGCAAAATCCAAGAGACATCTTCCAACAAAAAGGCGCTCGAGATTGCCGAAACCTACCACCTGGTAAACAGCAAGCAGTCGCTCGAAAACGAGAACACCAAGACCGTCAGGCTTTCCGACGGGATCACCAAGGCACAAGTCCAGATCGCGGGCTTTAAGGCAGACACGCTCACCGATGACGGCCTCCCCGCGGGCATCACCTTTATGTTCCGTACCCCCATCGCCATGCGCGCCGTAAATGACAGCGCCGCTACGGGCGGTTGGGAGCAATCGTCGCTTCGCGAATGGTTGGCGGACAAGGGCATGGCTACGCTGCCCGACGATCTCCGTAATCAGATCCGCCCGGTGCGAAAGCTTACCAACAACACCGGCGCCACTAAAGACGTCTCCAGCATCACCGCCACCGACGACATGCTCTGGCTGCCGTCCATGAGCGAGCTGTGCGGCTACCAAGCGCCCGAAACGTTCACAGAAGGCTGCGAGTACCTTTCTGACCTCTACAACGGAGAAGGCGAGCAGTACCAGCTCTATCGCGAGCAGAGTGTGAGCGGTCTGACCACCAATGATGCCATGATCCGCACCGTCGCCGGCCAAAAGATCTGCTACTGGGAGCGCACCCCCCAGCACCGACTGCAGCGAAGGCGCTGACTCGACGTACTTTAACCGCGTTGGGAAAGACGGCGACGTGTTTAGCTGGGCAACGCCCGGAAATAAACCGGACCAAATGACCTATGTCCTGCCCGGCTTTTGCATCTAACACCTTCCCCGGATACCAGAAAGGAGCCTTGCATCATGCGTGCGGAAACACCTTCCGAGGTGCTCTTTGATTTCCTTAAGTGCGACCTGCAGATCAATAATCGCGAAGCGGCGCGCATCTTGATTTCGGACAAGCCGATGGGCTCCAAACCGGCCCCAAGGTTTCGCATTACCGAAAAGACGTTCCTATCGCGACGCGTGGTGCACGTCGTTCCGGGCACCGACAAGATCGACCCCGAGATGTTTGCCGATTTTTCGCAGAGCGTCCAGAACTTGGCTGCCGCTGTAAAAATCGGCAGCGGCAGCGGCGTGGTGGCGTCCAACGCTCGCCAGCAAGCCATAGCGACCCGCGCCCTTGAGCGTATGGCAAAATCGCTCGATCACTGGGGGCTCGATGCCTCCATCCTGCGCAATATCTTTGACCGCATCGCCGTCACGCCGGGTCTAAAGCAAAGCGACCGGCGGCTTTTGGAGCTCCTTGCGCTAACGGTCTGCGGAT
>CALKBB010000070.1 GCA_937989795.1 uncultured Collinsella sp.
CTTTCCCTCGCGCGACTCTGCGAAGCCGTGAGCGAGAGGGAAAGGCATCTCCCCGCCCCGCGCCCCGCAACTAGCATCACGCGCTAGTAGTTCACCACCTGCTCCTCAAAGTACGCCTTCGGGTGGTTGCACACCGGGCACACCTCGGGCGCCTCGGCACCAACATGCAGGTGCCCGCAGTTCAGGCACTTCCACACCTTTACGCCCTCACGCTCAAACACCTCGCCCGATTCAATGCGCTCGACGAGCTTGTTGTAGCGCTCCTCGTGAGCCTTCTCCACGGCACCGACGCCACGGAACTTCTCGGCGATCTCGGCAAAGCCCTCCTCCTCGGCGGTCTTGGCGAACTCGTCGTACATCGTGGTCCACTCGTAGTTCTCGCCCGCGGCGGCGTCGCGCAGGTTGTCCAGAGTGCCCGGAACGGCGCCGTCGTGCAGATACTTAAACCACAGCTTGGCATGCTCGGACTCGTTGCCCGCCGTCTCGGCAAAGATATTCGAGATCTGAACGTAGCCGTCCTTTTTGGCCTTAGATGCATAGTAGCGATACTTGGTATGTGCCTGGGACTCACCGGCAAAAGCGGTCTCGAGGTTCTTCTTGGTCTGAGAGTTCTCAAAATCCATAGGTGTACTTCCCTTCAACACGTGCCGCCCATAGGCTTTGAGCGGCCCTGTCTTTAGGATGCCCTCAAGCCGAAAATTTAAACCTTATAATCCTGTTCTTCAGATTCGAGCGAGCTATACACTCAGCCAACGATCGCCCTCGGAGCGGCAAAAGCCCTCGCGCTCCAGATCGGCAAGAATACTTGCGACTAGCTCGCGCTCAACCGGCTCCCGGCCGGCTGCCGTCTCCATCTCGTTAACGCCTGCAGCAGCTTCATCAACCGTAATGCCCGCAGGCTGCCCATCGCGCGCCGCCAACAACATGCGCACAATGTGGGCGCGCTTTTGGCGGCGCGAGCCCTCAAACTTGGACTGACGACTATAGCCCGCCGACCGCCTGGACGGATTGGGCAGCGTCTTTTTAAGATACGCGCCGTAATCCAGCAACGCGTAATACCACGCGCGCGGCGTGTCGGCATCGTCTTGAGGCACGGCAAAGGGCGCGATCTCGTCCGCCGCCGCACCGGGGGCCGCCGGACAGGCGGCTTGAATCAGCGGCACCAGCTCGCGATCGGGAACGGCCGGCACATCGGGAAAGAAATGATGCAAAAAGACCGTGCGCACATTGGTCTCCAAATACACGCCCGGAAGATCAAACGCAAACGAACGGATACCCTGCGCCGTTGCCGGGCCAATACCAGGCAGAGCGACCAAGTCACGCGTCTCACGCGGAAACTCCCCGTCCCAGTCCTCTACAACGCGCTGAGCGGCCCCGTGAAGCGCCAGAGCGCGTCGGTTGTAGCCCATGCCCTGCCAAGCGTCCAAAACATCGGAAGGCGCGGCCTGGGCAAGCGCCTGCACAGTCGGAAAACGATCGAGCCACACCGGCATGCGCGCCTCCACACGCGGCACCTGTGTTTGCTGCAGCATGACCTCAGAAAGCCAAATGATGTACGGATCGCGTGTGCGGCGCCACGGAAGGTCGCGATAACGCAGGACCCCTTCCGAACGAATCATCGAAC
>CALKBB010000071.1 GCA_937989795.1 uncultured Collinsella sp.
CATGATCACCGAGCAGGAGGCTGTCCTGCGCGTTGAGCCGAAGCAGCTTGATGCTCTGCTGCACCCGCAGTTTGATGCCTCCAAGAAGCACGAGGCTCTGGCCAGCGGTCTTAACGCCAGCCCTGGTGCCGCCGTGGGCGAGGTCGTGTTCTCGAGCGACGATGCCGTCGCGCGCGCCAACGAGGGCCACAAGGTCATTCTGGTTCGCTGGGAGACCAACCCCGATGACCTGAAGGGCATGGTAGCCGCCGAGGGCATCCTGACCAGCCACGGTGGCAAGACGAGCCATGCCGCCGTTATCGCCCGCGGCATGGGTACGCCCTGCGTCTGTGGCGTTGAGCGCTTCCATATCGACGCCGCCGAGAAGGTCGTGCGCATCGAGGGCAGCGACCGCGTGCTGCACGAGGGCGACGTTATCTCCATCGACGGCACCCAGGGTATCGTCGTCGACGGCGCCGTTGACCTGGTCTCCGCCGAGCTCACCGGCGATCTGGACACCATCCTATCCTGGGCCGACGAGATTCGCCTGGACGAGACCGGTGGCCATGCTAACCATGTGCGCGTTAATGCCGACAACCCCGAGGATGCCGCGCTCGCGCTCGAGTTTGGCGCCGAGGCCATCGGCCTGTGCCGCACCGAGCACATGTTCCTGGGCGACCGCAAGAACATCATCCAGAGCTTTATCCTGTCTGACGATGAGGCCGTGAAGCGGCAGGCTCTGGCCGACCTGCTCAAGGTTCAGACCGAGGACTTCCTGGTGATGTTCAAGACCATGTCCGGTCGCGATGTGGTCGTCCGCCTGCTCGATCCGCCGCTGCATGAGTTCCTGGATAATCCACGTGAGCTCGAGGTCTCCATCACCAAGAAGGAGGCCGCTGGCGCCAGCGAGGAAGAGCTCGCCGCCCTGCGTGCCCGCCTGCGCCGTATCGACGGCATGGTCGAGTCCAACCCGATGCTCGGCCTGCGCGGTGTGCGCCTGTCTGTCGTTTTTAGCGATCTGCCGCTCATGCAGGTTCGCGCCGTGGCCACGGCTGCTGCACGTCTTATCAAGGAGGGCGTCGACCCGCGCCCCGAGATCATGGTTCCGCTCGTTTCCATTACGGCCGAGCATGTCCAGACCCGCGAGATCATCGAGCGCGTGATCGCAGAGGTTTCCGCCGAGGAGGGCGTCGAGCTCAATATTCCCGTGGGCACGATGCTCGAGCTGCCGCGCGCCTGTATGGTCGCCGACGAGATCGCGCAGCACGCCGACTTCTTCTGCTTTGGCACCAACGACCTCACCCAGACGACCTTCGGCTTCTCTCGTGACGATGCCGAGGCCAAGTTCATCCCGCTGTACATGCATAAGAAGATCTTGAAGGACAATCCCTTCGAGACCATCGACACAGCGGTGCTCGAGCTGGTGCGTATGGCCGTCGAGAAGGGTCGCGCCACCAACCCCGACATGCACTTTGGCGTGTGCGGCGAGCACGGCGGCGACCCCAAGTCCATCAAGGGCCTGTTTAACGTGGCCGACGTGGACTACGTGTCCTGCTCACCCTATCGCGTGCCTCTCGCACGTCTTGCGGCCGCCCAGGCCAAGCTCGAGGCCAAGCGTTCCGCCTAACGTTTTGGGTTTGGGCGTCTTCGTAGCCCCCCCTTCATGCCGCCCGTCTCATTCGTGGGGCGGGCGGTTATCATGTGCGGGTTTTGTCTTTTTGTCTGCGTAAAAAATTGTTCTTGCAGCAGAAACCCGCGCGTGTATACTCGAATACGTTTGTTCAACTACGTGCCGGCCAAGGTGGTACGGCACCTCTAGAAGAGTAAGGAATTGCACATGGATTACATCCGCGCAATCGAGCGTCAGCAGATCCGCGAGGACATTCCTCAGGTTCGCGTCGCCGACAACGTCAAGGTTCACTACCGCATTAAGGAAGGCGACCGCGAGCGCATCCAGGTCTTCCAGGGCGACGTCATCCGCATGGCCGGCGCCGGTGCCCGCGAGACCTTCACCGTCCGCAAGATGTCCTTCGGTGTCGGTGTTGAGCGTACCTTCCCGCTTCACAGCCCCAAGATCGCCAAGCTCGAGGTCGTTCGTCATGGTCGCGTCCGTCGCGCCAAGCTGTACTACCTCCGCGACAAGGTGGGCAAGGCTGCTCGCATCCCCGAGAAGCGCTAAGAAGATCGCAGCGTCTGTCCGCTCGTTTGGACGTAAGGGTCACCTTCGGGTGGCCCTTCTTTTTATCTGATTTGCATGCAAGGAGGGCCTGGTATGGCCAATATGACGAGCTCGGTTTCGGCATCGCAGGTTGCCGGTGAGCTGGCGAGTGCCACGTTCGAGGAGATTCCCGCCCTCGTGGAGCATTATCGCGAGGATCCGCGCCAGCAGGTTATCAAGGCTTGCGAGCGTGCCCTTAAGCGCCATGCCAAGGAACTTGCCGAGCGCGAGCGCGTCAACGGCATGTACGAGCTTATGCATGAGCTCGGCGGTGATGGCGTGGTCGTGGGCGTCGACGAGGTGGGCCGTGGCTCGGTAGCGGGCCCCTTGACCGTGTGTGCCGTGTGTCTTCCGATGGAGCCGCGCATCTGGGGTATCAACGATTCCAAAAAGCTCACGCCGGCGCGCCGCGAGTTGCTCTCGGTGAAGATTGCCGAGGTGGCGACTGCCATCGGCTTTTGTCATATCGCTCCTGCGGATATCGATGAGATGGGCATGGCCCGCGCCATCCGCGCTGCCGTCGCGGGTGCGGTGGCCGATACGGGGCTCGAGCCCGATTGCGTGCTTATGGACGGCAACCCCCTGGGCGCCGTGCCCCACGAGCGCGACGTGGTCAAGGGCGATGCCAAGATCGCCTGTATCGCCGCGGCATCCATCATGGCCAAGGTCACGCGTGACGAGATGATGGTCGAGTACGACGCCGAGTATCCCGAGTACCATTTGGCCGAGTCGAAGGGCTACGCGAGTCCCGAGCACATCGAGGCCATTCGCAAACATGGACTTTGTCCGCTGCACCGTGTGAGCTTTTGCGGAAACTTTCTGCAGACTGAGCGCCTATTTTAGGCCAATTGTGAAGATAGGGACCTTAAGGGTTCCATAAACTTGCTGGTAGGGGACGTATGCAACGCCATCGTTGCATGCGGCCCCTCACTTGTCGGCATTTGGTTTGCTTTTGGTTTGCTTCCGGTACTTACCCGCATGAAACCTGCCCTCATTATCGAGGCAATGCAGAGAGCGGGAAAGGAGACCCCATGTGTGCCGCAGGCAAACTGAGTAAGACGCAGCAGCTCAAGGAGCGTTGGGAAAACGGCGAGCTCGACTGCGGGGCGATGACGCCCGAGTTTATCAAGGGACTCAGTCCCCGTGAGCTGGGCATGCTGGGCGAGCTGATCACCATCGACTACTTTAACGAGCGCGGCTACACCTTGCTGGAGCAGGGTTATCGTTGCACCGAGGGCGAAGCCGATCTGGTGCTGCTCGATGAGCTTGACGATGTCGTGGTGATGGCCGAGGTCAAGACCAGGCGCGTCGCCCTGGATTGCACCACGCGGGTCTTTCCCGAGGAGGCCGTGGATGCCCAAAAGCAGCGTCGGTATCGCCGTATCGCAAGTTGCTATCTCATGGAGCACTATCCGCTCAAGGCGATCCGCTTCGATGCCGTGGGCGTCACCATTCGCGGCGGGCATATCGCAGAGATCGAGCACCAGTACAACGCGTTCGATTGGCAGGTGTCGTGATGGCGTTCGAAACTTTTGCCGTTCACGCAGCCTGTATCCGCGGCGTCGAGGCGATTCCCGTCACGGTCGAGGTGTCACTTGCGGGTGGCATCCCGGGCATCCAGATGCTCGGGATCCCGAGCATGGAGGTCATGGAGTCACGCGGTCGTATTCGCTGCGCGATGCGCTCCGCCGGGTTCGAGATCCCGCGCTCGGGCATTACGGTCAATCTGGCGCCGGGCGATATCCGAAAGACCGGTAGTGGTTTTGACCTGCCGATAGCCATTGCGGTGCTTGCAGCCGACGGGCAGATTCCCCGCGACAATCTCGACCGCTGCCTCATTGCCGGTGAGCTCGGCTTGGATGGCACGGTGCTTCCCGTCAAGGGCGAGGTGGCGTTTCAGCTATTGGCTCGCGACATGGGGCTGTCTTTTATCGCCGGTAGGTCCGACCAGCATGTTCCGCTTGCGGGCGTCGACTGCGGTTTTATCGACCATCTGTCGCAGCTTGCTCGCGGTATGGGCGAGGCGGCTCGGCATTATCTGGATTCTGAAGTGTTCGAGGCCACCTTTGAGCCCGAGCTCGATTATGCCGATGTGTTGGGGCAGGAGGTCGCCAAGCGCGGCATAGCGCTTGCGGCGGCAGGGGAGCTGGGCTTGCTTATGATCGGGTCTCCGGGATCGGGCAAGACCATGCTTGCGCGCCGCATGACGGGTATCTTGCCCGAGCTTTCCGTCGAGGATCAGCAAGAGGCGCTGTGTATCCATTCGGTCTTGGGTGAGAATATCGATGGCCTGCTTGCGGGGCATCGGCCGTTTCGAAGTCCCCATCACAGCATTTCGACAGCGGGCCTTATTGGCGGAGGGCGCCCGGTGCATCCGGGTGAGATCAGCCTTGCCCATGGCGGCGTGCTCTTTTTGGACGAGCTTGCCGAGTTTCCCACCGGTGTGCTGCAGACGCTTCGTCAGCCTATCGAGCGCGGCTATGTCAGGATCGTGCGCGTCGATGGCGCCTTTACGTTTCCCTCGCGCTTTCAGCTGCTTGCGGCGAGCAATCCCTGCCCCTGCGGCTTTTTGGGCGATCGTGAGGTTCCGTGTCGCTGCTCGGCATCGATGGTCGAGCGCTACCGGTCCAAGCTGCGCGGTCCCTTGGCCGACCGCATCGACCTGATGATCGACGTGACCCGTCCCGATCCGCAGGTGATTATCGAGGGCGCCGAGGGCATGTCGTCGGCCGAGTTACGTGACTACGTTGTGCGCGGTCGCGCCTTTCGCGCCTGGCGCGAATCCCGTATGGACGATGCGGATGCCGAGGCCGAGGGCGATGAGTCACGGTCCATTGACGGTGTCGTGTCGACCTTTGCACTCGACGAGGCCGCCGAGAAATGCGTGCTCGGCCTGTCGAAGCGCACGCATCTCGCGGGGCGCGGCATCGTGCGCCTGGTGCGCATTGCGCGCACGATTGCCGATGTCGCCGAAAGTGAGCGGGTGACGCAAGATCACGTGCTCGAGGCCGCCATGTATCAGGGACGGAGGGATCAGTGATGGGTGAGGCCCGCTATGAACTGCATCCCGGGGATGCGTTGTATCCAGATACCGTTTTGGAGCTCTCTGATGTACCCCAGACGCTCTATGTGCGTGGCGACTCCGCCGCACTGTCGACTCCCGCGCTCTCCATTATCGGCGCTCGCAAGGCCTCGCCGTACGGCCTTGCCGTGGCAGAACTGACCGCGAAAGTTGCGGTCGAGGCGGGGGTGACGGTGGTCTCGGGCGGCGCGGTCGGCTGCGACCAGGCCTCGGGTTGGGCCGCGGTCAACGCCGGAGGCAGGCACGTCGTGGTGTTGGGTACGGGCGCCGATGTGGTTTACCCGCGTTCGAGCGCGGGGCTCATCGCGCGCACGATCGATACGGGAGGCGCGGTCGTGTCCATCTCGCCTTGGGGTATGGGGCCGCGCAAGTTTGCCTTCCCGCGGCGCAATCGCGTGATCGCTGCGCTGTCGCAGGCGCTCTTTGTATCGGAGGCCGGCATGCCATCCGGGACGTTTTCTACAGCCGAGGCCGCCATGGACTTGGGGCGCGAGCTGCTTGCCGTGCCGGGTTCGATTTTGTCTCCCGAGTCGCGCGGTACCAACTATCTTATCGCCAACGGCGCCTGCTGCATTGTCGACGAGGAGTCCATCGAGATGGCTATCTCTCGCATATACGGCACCCTGCGCTACTCGCGCCCTGATGCGCCCGGTATCGCCGACCTGGATGCCACGCAGCAGGTCGTGATGCATGCCCTCATCGCCTCGCCGCTCAAGGTCGATGACATCGCCGCGCTCGTCTCCCTCGATGCCGTCGGCGTACTCAAGCTCCTGGGTTCGCTCGAGCTTGAGGGCCTCATCGAGCGCATGATGGATGGAAGGTATGCGCCCTCCAAGTTTGCCCTTCACGCCCAGACGCCCTTCGGTCACAATGGAAAACGTGTCAATTAGAAAGGTGTTTGCAGATGCTGTTTGATCAGGTGACGGTTATCGGTGGCGGTCTGGCGGGATCGGAATGTGCGATTCAGCTGGCAGATCGCGGGTTCGCCGTAAAACTGTGCGAGATGCGCCCGCAGGTGAGCTCTCCTGCCCACCATACCGATCACTTGGCGGAGCTTGTCTGCTCCAATTCGTTTAAGTCGACTCGTCCCGATTCCGTCGCCGGCCTGCTGAAGGCCGAGCTTGAGCGTATGGGCTCGGTGCTGCTCGACTGCGCTCATCGCGCCGCTGTTCCCGCCGGCGGCGCCCTGGCGGTCGACCGCGTCAAGTTTTCCGAGCTCGTCGAGGCCGAGGTTGCCGCCCGTCCCAATATCGAGGTCGTGCACGGCGAGGTCACGCAGATTCCCGAGGGTCACGTGATCATTGCCGCCGGCCCGCTGTGTTCGCCGGCGCTGAGCGAAGAGGTCATGAAGCTCGTCGGTGGCGACGC
>CALKBB010000072.1 GCA_937989795.1 uncultured Collinsella sp.
AAAAACGGGAGATTATCCACGCTCATTCTGCAGATTGCCGCTTAGAGGCGTTTGCAGCGTCGGCCGGTCCGCCGTTCGTTAGAACGGCGGAACCCATGGGGCTCGCAGCGTCGAGGGGTTCCGGCGTTTGGTAAAACGGCGGAACAAGATTAGTGCTCGATCCAACAACGTAAAGTTTCGCCGGCCTGCAGGTGACGCAGATTCTCCGCGGCAATGTCGACGACGTTGTTGAGGGTGGCGGCTAGATGGAACCAGCCAGAGACGTGCGGTGTGATGAGCATGTTGGGCGCATCCCACAGCGGGCTTGTCGCGGGCAGGGGCTCGGGGTCGGTGACGTCGACCGCGGCGCCGGCGAGATGTCCCGACTCCAAGGCGGCAACCAAGTCGTCGGCGACCACAAGGTCGCCGCGGCCGCCGTTGGCAAAGAAGGCGCCCGGCTTCATCGCGGCGAAGAACTCGGCGTTCGCCAGGCCGCGGGTCTCGGGTGTGCTCGGCATAAAGGATGCGACGATGTCTGCCTCTGCCAGGCGCTCAGGTAGAGCGTCCATGCCGTCCATGTCCTCAAACACAATGGGGTAGACGAGTGGATGGCGCTTGATGCCGCGGACGTGCGCGCCCATGTTGCGGCAGAGCGTGGCAAAGTGGCCGCCAATGTCGCCCGCGCCCAGCACCAGCACGTTGGCATTTTTGAGCGAGGTAACCGGCCCCAAATCCTCCCAGCGATGCTCGCGCTGCAAGTCGTGATAGCCGGGCAGGCGCTTCATCATGGAAAGGACCATGGCAAACATGTGCTCGCTCACGGCCTGGCCGTAGGCGCCGATCGAGCAAGACAGCTTGGCTTCAGCCGGCACGGTGCCGGCGGCCAAGTAATCGTCATAGCCGGCGGTCTGCAATTGCAACAGCTGGAGATGCTCGCATGCCGTGAGCATGTCGGGGCCGATGTTGCCCAAGATCACGTCGGCATCGGCGACCTGCTCGCGCGTGGCGGCGTCGGAGCTCGTGTAGATAAAGTCCTCGCCCGGAGCGCTCGACTCAAGAATTGCGCGATGGCGGTCGTTGACGGGCAGCAAAACCAGGATATTCACAAGCAGTCCTCTCCGCTCGACCTGCCAAAAAGGGACAGGTTTATTTTGGCAGGTTATATCAGGTAAAACGCTAAAAAACGCCGGGCTACGCGATGGTTAGCATATCCATCGCGTAGCCCGGCGTATCTACAGCTACCAGCTCAACAGCTCGTAACCGTCCTCGGTCACGACGAGCTGTACCTCGCACTGGGCCGAATCACTGCCGTCCTTGGTGCGCACGCACCAGCCGTCACCCTTGCTAATCTTGATGTCGGGCGCTCCGGCGTTGACCATGGGCTCGATGGTAAAGACCATACCCGGGGCCATGATGGTGTCCACATCGGGCGCCTCGGTGGTAAAGCCCACAAACGGGTCCTCGTGGAACTCCTTACCAATGCCGTGTCCGCCGTACTCGCGCACCACGCTAAAGCCGGCGTCCTCGACCGTCTTTTGCACGGCCTCGGCCATCACGGACAGCGGTAGCCATGGCTTGACGGCCGCCAGACCCGCCTCCACGCTGGCGCGGGTGACGTCGACCAGGCGCTGGCGCTCGGCAGAGACCTCGCCGATGCAGAACATGCGGCTCGAGTCGCTAAAGTAGCCGTCCAAGATCGTGGAACAGTCAACGTTGATGATGTCGCCCTCGTGCAGCACGTCCGTATCGCAGGGGATGCCGTGGCAGACCACGTCGTTGATCGAGGTGCACACACTCTTGGGGTAGCCCTCGTAGTTGAGGTCGGCCGGCGTGCCGCCGTGCTCGACGGTGTAGTCGTAGATCATCTGGTCAATCTGGTTGGTGGTCATGCCCGCGGCGATGTGCTCGCCTACGTAGTCGAGCACGCCTACGTTAATGGCGGCCGAGCGCTTGATG
>CALKBB010000073.1 GCA_937989795.1 uncultured Collinsella sp.
GTGGCGAGCGTGCTGTGGTTTGAGGCCGCGGCGTCGATGCTCGAATACGACAAGGTGCTCGCGCTGCTGGGTAATGCCGCACCGGTGATTGCGCTCATGATCTCGATGTGCATGAGGCTTATCCCGCAGTTTTTGCGCCGCGGTCGTACGGTACTGGCGGTGCAGGATGCGATTGATGTGCTGGGGCGCGCGCCGGCCGACCCCGTGCGTTCGCGCCTGCGGGCATCGAGTGTGCTGATGGGCTGGGGCATGGAAGATTCGCTGGAGCGCGCGGACGCCATGCGCTCGCGCGGATGGGGAGCCGCGACGCGTCGCACGACGTACGCGCGGTATCGGCTGGGGCGCGGCGATGTTGCCGCGCTGGTTGGGCTTGCGGTGTTTGGTGCTGCCGCGGTGGCGGTGGCATGGACCGCGACAACGCAGTATTCGTTTTACCCGCAGCTTTCGGTGCCGGCGCCGTGGCTGGGTTATGCCGTGTACGCGGCCTGGATGGTGCTGCCCTGTGTGTTGCATGCGATCGATGAGAAGAGGTTTGGCTGATGGCTCGGTTGGATAGGGGCCCGGTGTCGGGCGCGGCGTGCGGCCCGGATATGCCGGCGATTGAGGTGCGGAGCCTGAGCTTTTCCTACCCTGGGGCTGATGCTGCGGTGCTCGAGGGACTCGACTGGTCTGTTCCCCAAGGTGCATTTGCGCTGCTTGTTGGCGGTACCGGATCGGGTAAGTCGACGCTGCTGTCGCTGCTCAAGCCCGAGATCGCTCCGGCGGGCGAGCGCACTGGCGATACGCGCGTGCTGGGCGAGAACGTTGCCGACATGGACGTGCGCGCGTCTGCGGAGCGCGTGGGCTACGTGTTCCAGGATCCCGAGAACCAGATTGTGTGCGAGACCGTGTGGCACGAGATGGCGTTTGGCCTGGAAAACTTAGGCATGTCGCGCGACGAGATGCGCCGCCGTGTTGCCGAGACCAGCTATTTCTTTGGTCTGGAGGACTGGCTTCATCGCGATACCGATACGCTTTCGGGTGGCCGCAAGCAGCTGCTGTCGCTTGCCGCCGTCCTGGCACTGCGCCCGCGTGTGCTGCTGCTCGACGAGCCCACGTCTCAGCTCGATCCCGTTGCCGAGAAGAGTTTTCTGCACGCACTGTTTCGCGTGAATCGCGAGTGGGGCTGCACGGTTGTCGTGGCAACGCACCAGCCGCGCCCGATGCTCGAATACGCGACGTGCGCGTACCGGATTGAGGACGGACGCGTGTGCGAGGTGGCTGACATTGCCTCCCTGGGGCACCGTGAAGAGCTGTTTTCTGGCGAGGTGCCGGGGTGGGGTGCCTCGCGGCGTGCAAAAAACGGAGTTTTCAGCAGCGCCAGTGGCCAGCCGGGCTCTTTGGACCCGCGCGGGGGCGCTCCGGGTGCAAAAAAAGGACTGAAATCGGACAAATCGGCTGAATTTGGGGCGCAAATACTGCCGCAGGGTGACTCGGGGGCGCCATCGCGCGCCGGTGGATGCCGAATACTCCCAAAAATGCACGCTGGGCCGGCTACCACCCTGGCAGGGAGCTGGTTTCGCTACGATCGGGCGTCCGGCTGGGTGCTGCGTGGGCTCGATGCGGCGTTCTCGGCTGGCGCGGTGCATGCGGTTGTGGGTGGTAACGGCTGCGGGAAGTCGACAATGCTTTCGGTGCTGGCCAAGACGGTCAAGTTGCAGCGTGGGCATATGGAGCGCGGGGCGGGATCGGCAGCGCTGCTGCCTCAGAATCCCAAGGCGTTGCTGGTTGCCGAGACGGTGCGCGATGAGCTGATGGAATGGGCTTCGACCTGCGGATATGACGAGGCTGTGGCGCGGGAGCGCGCGGCGAGCCTGGGGCTGTCGGGCCTGGATGGGCGCCACCCGTACGATCTTTCGGGCGGACAGCGTCAACTGCTTGCATTGGCAAAACTGCTGCTGATTGGCCCCGAACTGCTATTGCTCGATGAGCCCACCAAGGGCTTGGACCTGGCCAGCCGCCGCATCATCGCCCGCGCCCTGCGTGGCCATGCGGAGGCTGGCGGTACCGTCATCATGGCCGCGCACGATCTGGATTTTGCCGAGCAGGTTGCCGATGACATTGCCATGATGTTCGACGGTGAGATTGCCTGCATGGAGCCGCCGGCCGACTTTTTTTCCGACAACGTGTTCTACAGGGCGTGATGGGATGATGGATCATCGCGCCTCGCGCCTACTCACAAAAATGGAGATTCCGCTGCTCCTGGCGGTGCCGGCAGTGATGACTGCGGCGTTGCTGGCGGGCATTGAGCAGGCGGCGCTTGCCATGCTTGTCGTGGTAGCGCTGGTGCTCGCGCTGTTCTTTGCGGGCTACGAGGCGTCGCGCCCGGGCCTGCGACAGATTATGCCCACGCTGGTGTTGGCGGCGTTGGCCGCGGCGGGGCGCATCTTGTTTGGCCCCATTCCCGACTTTAAACCCGTGAGTGCCATCGCCATTATCGCCGGGGCGACACTCGGTCGTCGTAACGGCTTTATAGTCGGCGCGCTGGCGGCGCTGACCAGCAACTTCTTTTTTGGGCAGGGCATGTGGACGCCATGGCAGATGTATGCCTGGGGTCTGGTTGGCTATGTTGGCGGCGCGCTGGCGCATGCGGGCGCGTTCGACCGTGCGGGTGGAACCGTGCGCATGCCGGCCCTGATGGCGTACGGCTTTGCATCGGGTTTGCTGTACGGCGTGGTGATCAACGCGTATGACATCATCGGTTTTGTGCAGCCGCTCACGTGGGCGGGAGCCGTGGCGCGTCTTGCCACGGCAGTGCCGTTCGATATCACACACGGCCTCGCGACCTGCGTGTTCTTGGCCGCCCTGTACAGGCCCTGGTGTCGCCGCATCAACCGCGTCGTCGCGAAGTACGGGCTGTAATGGCGGTTGCGCCGGGGTGGGAATCAATACTGCAGAAGTGCCATTTTAAAACTATGCCGGTTTACGGGGCTAGATTGGCGCAGACAGACCATACCGGCTTTTTTCGAAATTGAGCAAGCCGTTCACCTGCGGTTTTATTATCTCGGAATTGCGTATGGTTGGGGGGTTCGCGATTCAGCCCCGTAAACCGGCATAGTTTTGAAATGGCCGGCTGATATGACGGGCATCGTGGTCCTCAAGAGCCTAATTGATCCGTTTTCTTCTGTCCCCAGACGTCCCCAGGGAATCAGTTGACGGCGGCCGCAACGAAACTGGCCCATCTACTACGTTTAGCCTGATACCCCCGACCATAACCGCGTTTTATGAAAAACCGCAGGCTTTCTACCTGCTGTTTTCTTTTTGCGTTGTTCGCTGTGGTTGAGGGTGGTGGCTTAAACGTAGTAGATGGGCCAGTTTCGTGGCAAGTGGGCCACGTGGATGCCCTCGCGAGGTGAAAATGACCCCTTTTCCTCCGTCCCCGGGGGATCATTTGGGGGTTAGAGCTCCAGGGTGAGGGTGACGGGGCAGTGGTCGCTGCCGAAGATGTCGCCGCGGATGCCGGTGTCGCGTACGTTGCCGGCGATTGCGTCGCTTACCAGGAAGTAGTCGATGCGCCAGCCTGCGTTGTTCTTGCGGGCATTAAAGCGGTAGCTCCACCAGCTGTAGACGCCCTCGACGTCCGGATTGGCCGCGCGCCAGGTGTCGGTAAAACCGGCGTCGAGCAGCTCGGTAAACTTGCCGCGTTCCTCGTCCGAAAAGCCGGCGTTGCCGCGGTTGGACTTGGGGTTCTTAAGGTCGATTTCCTCGTGCGCCACGTTAAAGTCGCCGCAGGTTACAACGGGCTTGCAGGTCTCGCGTTCAAGCGCGCTCAAAAAGCCGCGATAGGCATCGTCCCAGGCCATGCGTACATCGATGCGGGCGAGCTCGTTTTGGGCGTTGGGCGTATAGACGTCCACGAACCAAAACTTGTCGAACTCGAGCGCGCAGACGCGGCCCTCGGTTGCGGCTTGGGCGACGAGCTCGGCAGCCCTACCCTCGCCGGCGTAGGGTGGCAGCGCATCGGCGTGCAGCACGCGCAGTGGTTCCTGGCGGCTAAAGACCGCGGTGCCCGAGTAGCCCTTGCGCTCGGCGTAGCTCCAGGTTTGGTGATAGCCGGCCAGGTCGATATCGACCTGGCCTTCTTGCAGCTTGGTCTCCTGCAGCGCCAGGATATCGACGTCGAGTTCTTGCGCGATCTGAATAAAGCTCGGGTCCTTTTTGAGCACGGCGCGCAGGCCGTTGACGTTCCACGAAGCGAAAGTGTAAGTCTGAGGCATGGTGTCCTTTCGACGGGGTTGGCAGGCTTAAGATTAACGCAACAAGAGTGGGGCGGAGTCCGCGAGTGATAGTGCGAACGCCGCCGTTCCGGAGACACGGATGGAGGACATATATGACGCAGGCAATATCGGACCCAAAGCAGGCCTCCGCTGCGCTGGCGGAGCTGTTCGGCACCCACAAGCGCGTGGTCTTCTTTGGCGGCGCGGGTGTTTCCACGGCGAGTGGCATCCCCGATTTCCGCAGCGTGGACGGCCTGTATCACCAGCAGTTTGCCTATCCGCCCGAGACCATGCTCTCGCATAGCTTTTATGAGGCGCATCCGGCCGAGTTCTTCGACTTCTACCGCACCAAGATGATCGCGCTTGGCGCTAAGCCCAACCGCTGCCACACCAAGCTGGCCGAGCTGGAGCGCGCCGGAAAGCTAAATGCCGTGGTGACGCAAAATATCGACGGCCTGCATCAGATGGCCGGTTCGCAGCGCGTATTCGAGCTGCACGGATCGGTCCATCGCAACATTTGTCAGTCGTGCGGCGCGGTCTATAGCGCCGAGTGGATTTGCTCGCGCGAGCACGAGGACGCCGCGGGTGTGCCCGTGTGCCCTGCGTGCGGCGGACGCATTAAGCCCGATGTGGTGCTCTACGGGGAGCCGCTCGACGAGCATGTGCTAACCAGCGCCGTCGCCGCCATCGCCGAGGCCGATGCCCTCATTGTGGGCGGGACCTCGCTCGTGGTGTATCCGGCGGCGGGCCTTACGCGCTACTTTACCGGCGATACGCTGGCCATTTGCAATCTTGCTCCCACCGATCAGGATGCAAATGCCGACCTGCTGATTTCTTGCGACATCGCGGCCGCGTTTGCGTTCTAGCCCGCGCGCGCGGATACAATAGAAAGACTAATTGCAAAGCGACCCCGCCGCCAGCGCCCGAGCGCGGCGGCGCGGGCATTTTAGGAGGATGTTCATGGCGAACGACAGCAAGACATGGCGGTGCGGAAAGTACGAGCTCAGCTTTGACCGTCCGCGCATCATGGGCGTCCTCAACGTGACGCCCGATTCGTTTAGCGACGGCGGTGAGCACTTCGACCCGGATGCCGCCATCGAGTACGGCCTGGCGATGCTCGACGCCGGCGCCGACATCATCGACGTGGGCGGCGAGTCCACGCGCCCCGGCTTTACCCCGGTCAACCCCGACGAGGAGGCTCGCCGCGTGCTGCCCGTGGTACGCGCGCTGGCCAAAGAGGGTGCCATCGTCTCGATCGACACGCGCCACGTGGCGGTTGCCAAGGCTGCCGTGCGCTGCGGCGCCTCGATCGTCAACGACGTGACGGGCTTCACCGACCCCAAGATGGTCGAGTTTGTCGCGACGAGCACCTGCGGCGTCATCGTGATGCACGCCGGCGAGGTCGCGGCGCCCACGCGCACGCATGCAACGGTGCAGCTCGATACCTCGGCCGCGGCGTTTGTTGCCGAGAAGGCGCGCGAGGCGGCCGCCGAGGCTGCGCGCGAGG
>CALKBB010000074.1 GCA_937989795.1 uncultured Collinsella sp.
GGCCAGAAGATTGCCGTGGTGGGAACCACGGGCGCAGGCAAGACGACGCTCATCAACCTGCTCATGCGCTTCTACGAGATCGACGGTGGCCGCATTACCCTCGACGGTGTGGACACGAGCCGCATGGACCGCGGCGAGCTGCGCCAGCAGTTTGGCATGGTGCTGCAGGATGCCTGGCTGTTCGATGGCACCATTGCCGAGAACATCGCCTATGGCTGTCCCGAGGCGACGCGCGAGGAGATTGTCGCGGCCGCACGTGCCGCTCAGGTCGACTTCTTTGTGCGCACCATGCCACAGGGCTACGACACGCGGGTGGCCAACGATGCCGAGAGCATTAGCCAGGGCCAGCGTCAGCTGCTGACCATTGCGCGCGTGCTGCTCAACAGCCCGGCGATTCTCATCCTGGACGAGGCGACCTCAAGCGTGGACACGCGCACCGAGCTTGCCATCGGCCGCGCCATGGACGCGCTCATGCGCGGGCGCACGAGCTTTGTGATCGCGCATCGCCTGTCGACGATCGTTGATGCCGACCTGATCTTGGTCATGGATCACGGCAACATTATCGAGCAGGGCACGCATAAGGAGCTGCTCGCAGCCGAGGGCGCTTACGCCGACCTCTATCTGAGTCAGTTCGCATAATGTGACAAAGGGACAGTCCCTTTGTCACATCACAAATTAAGGCGCGCCGGGGGTGAATCCTCTGGCGCGCCTTTGCGTTGGCGTCAATGTTGTCGGTGGCCGTCCGCCTCTAGCGCTCGTCCACGAGCTTGGCGACGAGGGCTTTGAGCTCGGCCACCTCTCGCTCGAGTTCCTTGACGCGGCGGGCATTCTCGGTGATGCCTTGGCGGTTGAGGGCGGACTGCTCGGCGGCATCGTCGGGCATATACTCGCGATGCTGCTTGGCGTCAAACGTCTCCTCAAACACGCGGCAGCCGTTGCGCTTGATGATGCGTCCCGGCACGCCCACGACGGTGCAGTTGTCGGGCACGTCCTTGACGACAACCGAGTTGCCGCCGATTTTGACGTTGTTGCCAATGTGGATGTTGCCAAGCACCTTGGCGCCCGTGCCCACCGTGACATTGTTGCCCAGGGTGGGGTGGCGCTTGCCGGTCTCGTTGCCGGTGCCGCCGAGCGTGACGCCCTGGTAGAGCACGCAGTTGTCGCCCACGATGGTGGTCTCGCCGATGACGACGCCCATGGCGTGGTCGATAAAGAAGTGCTTGCCGATCTGTGCGGCGGGATGAATCTCGACGCCGGTGATGTGGCGGGTGATTTGCGAGAGCACGCGGGCGAGCGAGCGATGTCCATGCTCCCACAGCCAGTGCTCGGGCACATGGTTCCACTTGGCGTGCAGGCCAGGATAGGAAAGGAAGATGACCAGACCGTTTTGCGCGGCGGGGTCTTGCGCCTGGACGGTCTTGATGTCCTCGCGAATGGTATTGATAAAGCTCACCGGCCGCCCTCCCTTAGCGCCATGGCAATGCGATTCAATAAAGTATAGCGATTCGCTAGGAATTAGGAAGAACAATCCTGGCGGCATTGCACGACAAGTGTCAGTTATGCAAACTTGCTGGTAATGGAGTCATGCTTTTGTGGGGTTGCGCACGAGGGGGCGCTGCAACCGTATACTGGTCAACTTGGACGTGTCCGCGCCCACAACTGAGAGGTTTTACTTCATGGGTTTCATTAATTTTATCGCCGAGCTGCTCAAAGACCCGCGCACCGCGATTGCCAGCTGGATCGCTGCCGGCCCGCTTATGGCCTACGGCTGCGTGTTCTTGATCATCTTTATCGAGACGGGCGTGGTGTTCTTCCCATTCCTTCCCGGCGATTCGCTGCTGTTCGCCTCGGGCTTCTTTGCCCACAACGGCGGCTTTAACATCGTGGCGCTTCTGGCCACCGCATGGGCCGCAGCCATCCTGGGCGATCAGTGCAACTTTATGATCGGCCACTTCTTTGGCAAAAAGATCATCGCTTCGGGCAAGGTGAAGGCCATGACGCCCGAGCGCATTAAAAAGTCCGAGGACTTCTTGGACAAGTGGGGTCACCTGGCCATCTTCCTGGGTCGCTTCTTCCCGTTTATCCGCACCTTTGTGCCCTTTATCGCCGGCATGGGCGGCATGCACTGGCGCAACTTTGTCGTCTTTAACGTGCTGGGCGGCATTACCTGGTCGACCGTCTTTACGCTGCTGGGCTACTTCTTTGGCGGCATTCCCTTTGTGCAGGAGCACTTTGAGCTGCTGATTATCGGCATCGTCGCCGTGTCGATCATCCCGACCGTGGTTGGCCTTGTTAAGGCTAAGCTGGGCAAATAGAATGCCTAGCTCGAGCTGGCGCACAAATCGCGTCGTTGAGGCCCGTCACCGTTTACGGTGGCGGGCCTCTTTAGTTTCGGTCAAATGAAAATACTTTAGTTAGTTAAAGAAAAGCGTTTTATCCGACGCGCGTGCGGAGTACAATCTCGTGCATGCGAATCGACGTGCCATCGGCTTTGATGCCGTTCGCGTGTCCCGTCCGGCTCTACGCTCCGGGCGTGCGACGTTGCGACGCGGTCGGCCTCGGTCCTTGCGTGCGAGTTCGCGAGTATGCAACTGTGTATGTAAGGAGCGACATATGACTGTCGAGAAGAAGGATATCGATTGGGGTAGCCTCGGCTTTGGCTACATGAAGACCGATTACAGCTACGAGGCCCATTGGAAGGATGGCGAGTGGGACGAGGGCGGCCTGACCACCGACCACACCCTGCATGTCTCCGAGTGCGGTGGCATCTTCCATTACTGCCAGGAGGTCTTTGAGGGCCTGAAGGCCTACACCGCCGAGGACGGCAGCATCGTCTGCTTCCGTCCCGACATGAACGCCGAGCGCATGTATAACTCTGCCCAGCGCCTCGAGATGCCCCCGTTCCCCAAGGACAAGTTTGTTGAGGCCGTCAAGCAGGTCGTTTCTGCCAACGCCGCCTGGGTTCCGCCCTTTGGCTCCGGCGCGACCTTGTACGTGCGTCCGTTTATGATCGGCTCCGGTGACGTGATTGGCGTGGCTCCCGCTCCTGAGTACACGTTCCGCATTCTCGTGACTCCGGTCGGTCCGTACTTTAAGGGCGGCCTTAAGCCCGTTAAGCTGCGCGTTTCCGAGTATGACCGTGCGGCACCGCACGGCACCGGCAACATCAAGGCCGGCCTCAACTACGCCATGTCTCTCAAGCCCACGATGGAGGCTCACCGCGAGGGCTATGCCGAGAACCTGTATCTCGACTCCGAGTCCCGCACCTATGTCGAGGAGACCGGCGGCGCGAACGTTCTGTTCGTGAAGGAGGACGGCACCCTCGTCGTTCCTCAGTCGCACACCGACTCCATCCTGCCCTCCATCACCCGTCGCTCGCTCGTTCAGGTTGCTCAGGATTTGGGCATGACCGTCGATCAGCGTCCCGTCGAGTGGGCCGAGGTCAAGGCCGGCACCTTTGTGGAGTGCGGCCTGTGCGGTACCGCTGCCGTCATCTCCCCGGTGGGCGAGATCGACAACAAGGTCTACGGTGCCGATGAGACCGTGACCTTCCCGGCTGGCTACACCGAGATCGGCCCCGTGATGAAGAAGCTTCGCGAGACCCTGACTGGTATCCAGTCCGGTGCTGTCGAGGATAAGCACAACTGGGTTTACACCGTCGCATAAGCAGTCTTAGCTGTCCGGCCCTCGGACCTGCGTCACCTTGGCGCTGTCGTATGGGCAATATAGATCTGAATTAAAGATGGTGCGAGGCCTTTTGGCCGCGCTTTTGTTTTGCTTCGCGCAATGTGGGGGTGGTGGTGACGTGCATTTTTGCGAGTATTCTGCAATCAAAGGCCCTTGCATACCGACCTCGGGCGAAAAATCGGGATTTATCGATGTTTTCTACGAATGATGGGCGGGGTAATGGGCTGACAGCGTTTGATTTGCAGGGATATTCGCAGTCTTTGGCATGTATCGTGGCGGTCGAAGCTGTCTGGCATGCTGAATACTCCCAAAAATGCACGGCGCCTTGAGGGGGACCTTCGCGACAAAGGAAACCGCCCCGTCGAAGTATGCATTCGACGGGGCGGTTTATGCATATAGCCGATTAAAGATACGCTGCGGATCTGTTAGAACTTGACGGTCGGTGCTTGGCGGGCGGCCTCAGCTGCCTCGAAGCCCTGGCGCTCCTTAAACTGGAAGATGCCGGCAAAGATAACAGCCGGGAACGTCTGGATGGCGTTGTTGTAGCTGAGCACGCAATCGTTGTAGCTCTGGCGTGCGTAGCTCACCTTGTTCTCGGTGTCTTCGAGCGTAGCCTGGAGCTGCGTAAAGTTGGTGTTTGCCTTAAGGTCGGGGTAGGCCTCGGCCACGGCAAAGAGTTGGCGCAGCGCACCGGTCAGCACGTTGTCGGCTTCCATCTTGGCCTCGGGGGTGGTGGCGCTCACGGCGGCGTTGCGCGCGTTGACCACGGCGGCGAGCGTGTCCTGCTCGTGCTTGGCGTAGCCCTTGACGGTCTCGACCAGGTTAGGGATCAGGTCGTTGCGGCGCTGCAGCTGCGTGTCGATGTTCTGCCAGGCGTTATCGATGCGATTGCGCTTGGTGACCATGTTGTTGTAGATGCCGGCGATGGCGCTGACGATCACAACGACAACAACGATACCGATGATGACGGGAAGCATGATGTCTCCGTTTCGAATGGCAGCGGCGTTTTGCGCCGGCTGCCGTTGGTGTAACGCTACTAGTATACCCGCAACCTTTGGCGATACCGAACTTTCCGGTAAGCGTTGTGTTTCAACCAGGGAGGGGGCGCCAATAACGAACGGGTGGTACAGGTGTAAGATATGCGACACATTAAGGAATGCTGTTTACGCCTTGAGGATGGCGATATGGATGGACCTTCGCATCAAGAAAACCTATCGTGCCCTGTTCGATGCTTTTACCGAGCTCTTGGAAGAGCATCGGTTTGAGGATTTGACGGTTGCCATGCTTTGCGACCGGGCCCTGATTCGCCGCACGACGTTCTATAAGCATTTTCGCGATAAAAACGATTACTTTGCCTTCTATATCGATGAGCTTATGACGGGCTTGCCGCAAAACCGGACCGATGCGGCGGACGCGGAGTCGCTTGGGGACGTGCAGGCGCTTCGCCATGAGGTCTTTGACGATGCCATGAATATGATTCTGGCGCATGAGCAGCTCATGGATAATATTTTGGCGAGCAGCATGTCGGGCATGCTGACCGGCATGATTTGCGACCGCATCGCGCGTTCCGTCCGCGAGCGTGTGATGAGCTCGCTTGCCGAAGATGCTCTGGCGCCCGTTTCGCTCGAGACGACATCGGAGTTTATCGCCGGTGGCATTATTCGGCTGTTCACAAATTGGTGGGAATCGGGTCACGATCTTGAGCGTCGACCCGAGATGGCCGACGTGGTCGATGCGCTGTTTGAGCGGACCATGACGCCAGTGAATCACTAAGGTGGCGGAGAGAGGGGGATTCGAACCCCCGGAACGCTCTCGCGCTCAACGGTTTTCAAGACCGCCGCATTCAACCGCTCTGCCATCTCTCCGTGAGTCGTAATGATAGCATCGTTTTGAATTTGCAACAGGGAAGGCGAACGATGACGATCACCGAAATCGACGAGAAGTTCATGCGCGAGGCGCTGGCCGAGGCGCGCGGCGCCGCGGCAGTGGGCGAAGTGCCCATTGGCGCCGTGGTGGTGCGCGCGGGGGAGATTGTCGCGCGGGCGCATAATCGTCGCGAGCTCGACCAGGACCCTTCGGCGCATGCAGAGTTCGCGGCCCTGTGCACTGTCGCTCGGTCGCTCGATCGCTGGCGCCTTTCCGATTGCACGGTCTACGTAACGCTCGAACCCTGCTGTATGTGCGCGGGGCTTATGGTTAACGCGCGCGTGGGGCGCTGCGTGTATGGCGCGGCCGATGCCAAGGCGGGTGCGCTGGGCTCGCTGTACGACCTCAATGCCGATTCGCGCCTGAACCATCGGTTTAACGTAGATGCCGGCGTGCTGGCGGATGAGTGTCGTGAGGTGTTGAGCGGCTATTTTAGTGGGCTGCGTGACACCGATGGTGCTGCGTGCGGTTGTGGGACCGATCTTGAGGCGCATGACGCTCATGCCGAGGCGCTCGCGCGTGCCGAAGATATTGCCGTTGAGGCGGTCGATTTTGGTGCCGCGTGCCGCCGGCCCCGCCGTGTGCTGTTGGCGATTGATTCCTTTAAGGGCAGCGTTTCGAGCGCGCAGGCGGAGGCGGCGGTTGCCGAGGGCATGCGCCGTGTGTGGTCCGATGCCCAGGTGGCTACGTTGCCGCTGGCAGATGGCGGTGAGGGAACGCTCGATGCCGTTGCCGCCTGCGGTGGCGAGCTTGTGACCTGCGAGGTTGCAGGTCCCTTGGGCGATCGCGTGTCTGCCCGGATGCTGGTGGACGGCGAGCACGAGTCGGCTGTAATTGAGATGGCCGAGGCGGCGGGCATCGGGTGCTCGCCTTGCACGGAGTCGGCGGCGTTGGCGGCTTCGACCTATGGCGTGGGCGAGCTCATGCTTCGCGCGGTTCGTGCGGGTGCAAAGACTATCTATATTGGCTTGGGCGGCAGCGCCACCAACGATGGCGGCGCCGGCATGCTGCAGGCGCTGGGCGCGCGTGTGGCCGATGATCGGGGCTGCGATGTCGCCCTCGGTCTTGCTGGCCTTGAGCGGGTGGCGAGCGTTGATTTGGCGCCAGCGCTGCAGGTTTTGGATGGCGCTCGTATCGTTGTGCTTTCGGATGTCGAGAATCCGCTCGTAGGGCGTCGCGGCGCGCTTGCAGTGTTCGGCGGACAGAAGGGTCTGCCGGCGGATGATGCCGAGGCGCTGAGCAGGTGTGACAGCTGGATGGTCGGCTATGGTCGCCTGCTCGATGCGGCGATTGCTAGGGCGCGGGCTCAGGGGTTGCTGCGCGTGCCCGAGGGTGCACGGACATTTGGCTCGGTGCTCGGCGTGCCTGGCGCTGGTGCCGCCGGTGGTCTGGGCGCGGCGTTGCTGGCGCTTGGTGCCGAGTTGCGCTCGGGCGTGGAGACGGTGCTCGATCTGATTGGGTTTGACGGGCGCGTGCGCGATGCCGACTTGGTCATAACGGGTGAGGGCAATATGGACGAGCAATCCGCCGCCGGCAAGGCGCCGGTGGGCGTGGCCCGTCGTGCGAAGCGATATGGCAAGCCGGTGGTCGCCGTCGTGGGCGGTCGTGCGGACAGCCTGGATGCGGTGTATGGGCAGGGTGTCGACCTGGTTTTGCCGGTCTGCCGCAGACCCATGGGCCTTGAGCTGGCGCTCGATCCGCGCGAGGCAGAGGCAAACCTCGTCTGCGCTGGCGAGACTGCCGCTCGAGCTTACGACCTCGGCCGCATCTAAGTCTCTCCAGGAAAGCTCAATAAGTTGCGGTGAAATAGTTCCTGTTTTTGGCCCTGAGCCGCAAAACTGGAACTATTCCACCGCAACATCGAGAATGGCTATCCGAGGCTGGCCGCCTTGGGCCTTAGGTCGGACCGTCCGCCATGAAATGCGGTCATCTACTACGTTTAGCCGAGCACCCTCGACCATCCCGGAATATGCGAAAACAAAACCGCAGGTAGAAGGCTTGCCGATTTTCGAAAAAGCCGGCTATGGTTGGCTCCTACGGCTTAAACGTAGTAGATGGGCCCCTTTCGTTGCACAGCGTCAGACCAGTCTTTTTGGGACGGGGCTTATTTGACTACTTGTCGATCTGATTGCCCAAGTAGTCAAAAGCCCCGTCCGAAATTAGCCACCTTGCCCCATCGGGCGGGAGCGGGTAAAATATACCGAGCGCCTAGCGCGTTCGATGGGTTCGGATGACGACATGTTCCGAATCTGGTCAGGTCCGGAAGGAAGCAGCCATAAGGAGCCTCTGTCGGGCATCCGAATCCATCGAGCGCACGGGCGCTTTTTGGTGCCGTGGCTACCCGCGAGTGCCGGCAGGGCGCTTGGTGTCTCGCTGGTCCTCGGCTGCGCCTGCGGGATCGCTCGACTACCAAATACCTCGTCACCGGCCGGCCCCCGTCGTCCAAAAATCACCCGTAAAGGCGCGTTTGGCTGAACAATTCAATCCCGTGCTTAGTGGCACTTGCTGGCTTTGGCAGAACATCGATGGTTACGTGCCTTGAACGCTAGTGACCGTTGCCTTTACATCTGTGACGAGTTGCTTACGCATCTCTAGAGCTCTCCGTACTATCATGAATCAGATTGAAGAGAGATGATGATAGGGAGCGCCTATACATGATTGAGCTGCTCAGGCGTTTTGGTGGTAAGTTTCGCCGGTATATGGTGATTGGTCCTGCGTGCAAGCTGATCGAAGTGATCTTTGACCTGCTGACGCCGCTGGTGATTGCCCAGATGATCGATAAGGGCATTGGCTCCCACGACGTGAACGCCGTTATCCACTACGGCATAGTACTTGGCGCTATGGCCGTGATCGGCATCTCGTTTACGCTTGTCTGTCAAAAGATGGCGGCGCTGACCTCACAGGGCATGGGCACCGATATCCGTGGTGCGCTCTACCAGCACATTAATAAGCTGAGCTACGCCGAGCTCGACCGCTTTGGCACGCCGTCGCTCATCACGCGCATCACCAACGACGTCAACCAGGTGCAGCTGGCCGTGGCGCTGGGCGTACGCATGCTCATCCGTTGGCCCTTCCTGGCGGTGGGCTCTATGTGCGCGGCCCTTGCCATCGACCTTAAACTCGGTGTGATCTTTTTGATCTGCACGCCCGCCATTGGCTTGGTGTTTTGGTTTGTCATGGCGCGCTGCATTCCGTACTACAAGCAGCTGCAGGCAAAGCTCGACCGCATCGCGCTCATTTGCCGCGAGGGGCTTTCGGGCGCCCGCGTGGTCCGTGCGTTTGTGCGCGAAGACCACGAGCGCGAGCGCTTTTCCCAAGCCGCCGACGACCAGGCTCATACCGCCATCGCGGTGGGCAAGCTCTCGTCGATCCTTAACCCCGTAACGTTTCTTGTGATGAACCTGGGCGTGTGCGCCATCCTGTGGGTGGGCGGCATCCAGGTCAACGTGGGCGAGCTCACGCAGGGCCAGGTCATGGCGTTTGTGAACTACATGACGCAGACCCTGACCTCCATCGTGTACGTCGCCAACTTGGTCGTGGTCTTTACCAAGGCGAGCGCCAGCGCGTCGCGCATCAACGAGGTGCTCAACTGCGAGCCGAGCATCACCGACGAGGGCGACCAGCCGGTCGCGCTGCCTGAGTCGGGCAATGTCGCTCCAGTCCCCGCGCTGAGCTTTGACCATGCGAGCTTTTCGTTTGGCGCGGGCGCGGCAAATGCCGTGAGCGATGTGACCCTGGAGCTGCCGCTGGGCAAAACGCTCGGCATTATCGGCGGTACGGGCAGCGGTAAGTCCACACTCGTCTCGCTTATCCCGCGCCTGTACGATGCGAGCGCCGGTAGCGTGTGCGTGATGGGCGCCGACGTGCGCGCTTGGCCACTCGACCAGCTGCGCCACGTGGTCGCGACCGTCCCGCAGCGCGCGTCGCTGGTGAGTGGCACCATCCGCAGCAACCTGACCTGGCGCGACGAGGCAGCAACCGACGAGGAGCTTTGGGCGGCGCTCGACATGGCGCAGGCGAGCGAGTTCGTGCGCAACAAGCCGCAGGGCTTAGATGTCCCGGTCGAGGCGGGCGGCAAGAACTTTAGCGGTGGCCAGCGCCAGCGCCTGACCATCGCGCGCGCCCTAGTGGGCTCGCCTCAGATATTGATCATGGATGACTCCGCGTCGGCGCTCGACTTTAAGACCGACGCGGCGCTTCGCCATGCCATTCGCGAACGAAGCATGCGCGGCGCCGCCGAGGGCGGGCTGCCGCTGACCACGGTGATTGTGAGCCAGCGCGTCTCGACCGTTCGCGACGCCGACATGATCTGTGTGCTCGACCACGGCTCGGTCGCGGGCCTGGGTACGCACGACGAGCTGTACGCAAGCTGTCAGCTCTACCGAGAGATTTGCCAGTCGCAGCTTCGTCGCGAGGAGCTCGAGGGTCAGCAGGGGAGCGCGACGCCCGCGCCCGCTCCGACCGCCCCCGCATCTGTCTGCGCAAAGGAGGGCTGCTAAATGAATCCGTACACTTCCTCCGGTTCGGTCGCCACGATGACGGCCAACGTGTCCGGCAACGATAGCCTCAACGACCTGGGCGACGGCCCACGCCAGCCTGGCGACCCTGAGCGCTATCCCGCCGGCGCGGTGACCCGCCGCCTGCTGGGCTATGTTCGCCCGCACCGTTTTTCGTTTACGGCGTCGTTTGTGAGTGCCGCCGTTTCGGTAATCTTGCAGCTCTATACGCCCATCCTTATTGGCGAAGGCATCGACCTTATCGTCGCCGCCGGGCGGGTGGACTTTGACGCGCTGCTGCCGCTTGTCACCAAGCTCGCGATTGTTGTCGTAGGCGCTGCGGCTTTCCAGTGGCTGCAGGGCTATTGCGTCAACCGCCTGTCCTACGAGACGGTGCGCGACATGCGCGTGGAGGCGAGCGACAAGCTCAGCCGCATGCCGCTCAGCTTTATCGACAGCCACGCCCACGGCGACCTTATGAGCCGCGTGGTCAACGACGTCGACCAGGTGGGCGACGGCCTGCTGCAGGGCTTTACCCAGCTTTTCACCGGCGTTATCACCATTGTGGGCACGCTCGCGTTTATGCTCTCCATCAACCTGACCATGACGCTCGTGGTGGTGCTCGTCACGCCGCTTTCCATTTTTGCAGCCGGCGCCATTGCCAAGCTTTCCAACAAGAGCTTTACGGCGCAGCAGCGCATTCAGGGTCAGCTCGGTGGCCATATCGAGGAGTACGTAGGCGAGCAGAAGCTTGTCGACGCCTTTGCCTATGGCTCCAACGCGCAGCTGCGCTTCGATGTCCTCAACGCCGAGCTCTATACGGCAGGTGAGCGCGCTCAGTTTATGGGTTCGCTTTCTAACCCTGGCACGCGCTTTATCAATAACATCATCTATGCCGTGGTCGCTGTGATCGGCTGCGTGGGCGTGATCACGGGCGTGCCCGCGGCGCTTACGGTGGGCGGCGTGCAGATTTTTCTGTCCTATGCTAACCAGTACACCAAGCCGTTCAATGAGGTCACCAACGTCGTTACACAGGTCCAGACCGCGTACGCCTCGGCGCGCCGGATGTTTGCGCTGCTCGATGCACGCGAGCAGGAGCCCGACGCGTCGGACGCTGTAGAGCTTGCCGCACCGCAGGGCGAGGTGACCTTTGAACACGTGGACTTTAGCTATGTGCCCGACCGAAAGCTGTTGCAGGATATCTGCATCGATGCCAAGCCCGGCATGCGTTTTGCCCTGGTCGGCCCCACGGGCTGCGGAAAGACAACGCTCATCAATCTGCTGCTGCGTTTTTACGATATCGATGCCGGCCGCATCGCGGTCGATGGTCGCTCCTCGCGCGACTACACGCGTGCGAGCCTGCGCCGCGCCTTTGGCATGGTGCTGCAGGATACGTGGCTGTTCGAGGGAACGGTGGCGGACAACATCGCTTACGGTTGCCCAGGAGCCACGCGCGAGCAGGTTATCGAAGCCGCCAAGCGCGCGCACGCGCACAAGTTTGTCGTGCAGCTGCCAGGCGGCTACGATACGGTCATCGGCGAGGACGGCGGCACGTTTAGCCAGGGCCAAAAGCAGCTGCTGTGCATCGCGCGCGTTATGCTCACCGATCCGGCTATCCTGCTGCTGGACGAGGCGACCTCGAGTATCGATACGCGTACCGAGCTGCAGGTGCAGGCGGCATTCGACGAGCTTATGGCCGGCCGCACAAGCTTTGTGGTGGCGCACCGCCTGTCGACGATTCACAACGCCGACTGCATTCTGGTCATGCGCGACGGCCAGATTATCGAGCGCGGCGCGCACGACGAGCTGCTAACGGCAGGCGGCTTCTACGCCGAACTCTACCGCAGCCAATTCGCCCAGTGAGCAAGCCCGTGGGGCAAATTAATCAATCGACAGACGGTGGTTTACATCTGTCACGTTAGTACTAAGATATTCATCTAATAAATTGCATTAGTGGCTTTAGTTTTGGGGGAAACGAGGCAACGTGACTATGACGTGCTCTTTGGTGGTTAACAGCAAGAGCGGTAATACCAGGATGGTTTCGGGCGCGATCAAGCGCGCTCTGCAGGCTGCGGGCGTTGAATTTGTCCATGCCGCGGCGTTGAGCGACGATGCGGATGCAGATCAGGTTGCGCTCGAGGCGCAGGGCGCCTGCGCGGCCGACACGGTGCTCGTCGGTTTTTGGTGCGACAAGGGCGCGTGCACGCCTTCGGTCGCGGCGTTGCTCTCCGCCTTGCACGGCAAGCGCGTCTTCCTGTTTGGCACCTGCGGTTTTGGCGCCGACCAGAGCTATTATCAGCAGATTATCAATCGCGTGACCTCCAATTTGGCCGAGGATGCCGAGCTTGTGGGTTGGGCAATGTGCCAGGGCAAGATGGGTCCCGCGGTCAAGCAGCGCTACGAGGCCATGCTCGAGCAAGATCCCGACAACGCTCGCTATAAGATGCTGCTCGACAACTGGGTTGCCGCGAAGGACCATCCCACCAAGGAAGACCTGGACAACATGGCCGCAGCCGCCAAGAAGGCCGTTTTGGGCGAGTAGACCGTCGCTCGCGGTGCCGCGCGTTCAATCGTACAAACGTGAAAGCCTCGAGATTCTCGAGGCTTTTTTCTTGACACTTGTGGACGCAACCGTGGCAAGCGTTTGGGGTGACATTTTCCATCACCTCGATGACGAGGCCGTTCTGGACAACACGCTCGCATACGTTCGCTGGATGTATTCAGAGTGGGAAGGGCTTTCCTGATGGATGGGGTTTCGGAAAGTGCGTCCCAGAATTTGCCTTTGGAATGGGATGGAGTTTCCCAACGGGGCCGTAAGCGGAAACTGCATCCCGCTCCGGACGTGAATTCTGGGACACGGTTTCCGGATGCAAAAAGGCCACATGACGTGGCCTTCAACTTATATATGTTCAGCAGATGTCCCCATGACAAGCCGCGTTTCAACACCGA
>CALKBB010000075.1 GCA_937989795.1 uncultured Collinsella sp.
CATCTCGGGGTTAGTGTCATTGACACCCTCGATCATGGCGTATTCGTACGTCGGACGGCGGCCAGTCTTTTCGGTGTAGAGCTGAAGTGCCTCATGAAGACGAAGCAGCGTGTACTTCTTAACGCCGGGCATAATCTTGTTGCGCGTTGACTGGATGGCAGAGTGCAGCGAGACGGCGAGCGTGAACTGCTCGGGAATGTCGGCAAACTTACGAATACCAGGAATAACACCGCTGGTGGAGACGGTGAGGTGGCGCGCTCCGATACCGATGCCGTCAGGGTCATTAAGGATTCGTAGTGCCTTGAGGACCTCGTCGTAGTTGGCGAAAGGCTCGCCCTGGCCCATGAGCACGACGCTCGTCGCGCGCTCACCAAAGTCGTTAGAAACATGGAGTACCTGGTCAACGATCTCCTGAGCGGTCAGCGAGCGCTTGAGGCCGTTCAGACCGGTAGCGCAAAAAGCGCAGCCCATGCCACAGCCGGCTTGGGTGGATACACAGACAGACAGCTTGTTTCGACGAGGCATGCCGACGGTCTCGACGGAGATGCCGTCGTGGTACTCGAGTAGGTATTTACGAGAGCCATCCTTAGACACCTGTTTGGCGAGCTCGGTCGGCGTGTCGAAGGCAAAAGCCTCCTTCAGCTGCTCGCGGAAGGCCTTGGGGAGGTTGGTCATATCGTCAAACGAACAAACGTTCTTCTCAAAAACCCATTCGATAAGCTGCTTTGCGCGAAAAGCGGGTTGGCCGAGTTCGGCGACAAGTTCGCGAATATCGTTTTGGCTCAAATCGCGAATGTCTTGAGATTTAGTCCTGGGATTCATGGAAGCCTTTCGATTTTGGGGAAACGTAGAGGGTATCGCTACAATATGGTATCAGCTGCAGAAATTATAGAGGAGGAGTCTGCCCATGCCGGGTAAAAGCCTAGAGAACATGCACGTAGCGGTCTTGGCGGGCGGCCATTCCGCCGAACGCGAGATTTCGCTCAATTCGGGAAAGAATGTCGTGGTGGCACTGAAGGAGGCCGGCTACACCTCGGTGGAGTTGCTCGACACCGCCGCCGATGACTTTATGGTGACCATGGCGACGGGCGGCTTCGACGTGGCGTTTATCGCCATGCACGGCGCCGGCGGTGAGGATGGCGCCATGCAGGGTGCCATGGAGACCCTGGGTATCCCCTACACGGCCTCGGGTGTGCTTGCCAGCGCCTGCGGTGCCGACAAGGAGGTCTCTAAGCTCCTGTACGCCAAGGCGGGCATTCCTGTTGCCCCCGGCCTTGCGCTCGAGGTGGGCGATGAAGTCGATATCGATCATATCGTCGAGGTTTGTGGCGAGCGCTGCTTTGTGAAGCCGGCCGTCAACGGTTCCAGCTATGGCATTTCCCTGGTCCATGAGCCCTCCGAGCTGCCCGCGGCAATCGCCAAGGCGTTTGAGTACGGCGACAAAGTGCTGGTCGAGAAGTGCATCGAGGGTACCGAGATCACCGTCGGTGTATACGGTGAAGATGACGTGCGCGCCCTGCCGATTGTCGAGATTCGTAAGCCCGAGGACTGCGAGTTCTACGATCTGGACGTGAAATATGTCGACCCTACGGACATCCATCGCATTCCGGCGCAGATTTCGCCCGAGAACTACGCTCGTGCCCAGGAGCTCGCCTGTGCCGCCCATAAGGCACTCGGCTGCCTGGGTATCTCGCGCAGCGACTTTATCGTGAGCGAGGACGGTCCTGTCATTCTCGAGACCAATACCATTCCCGGCATGACCGATACGTCGCTGTATCCCGATGAGATTCGCCATACCGACGACATGACGTTCCCGCAGGTGTGCGACAGCCTGATCCGTATGGGTCTCCGTCGAGCGGGCGTTGCATGCTAATCGAGGACGCCGTATCTCCTGGAACGCCGCAGTTTGTCATCGATTCTTATGCCACGCTCGCCGAGCGCGCCAAGACGCAGTCGTTTGGCCTCATCGAGGAGGATGTAATCGTCCTCGATACCGAGACCACGGGTCTTTCGGTGCAGGACAACGAGTTAATTGAGATTTCCGCGGCCCGTCTTT
>CALKBB010000076.1 GCA_937989795.1 uncultured Collinsella sp.
GTCCAAGATGGTCTCGAGCGACCCCAAGGTCAAGCTCAAGCAGGTACTCGAAAAACAACCCGGCAAAGAGGACCTGTTTAACCCCGACTTTGCCGAGGCCTATAAAAAGGACGACGACGCCCGCCGCATCATCGACACGGCGCTCTCGATTGAGGGTCTCACCCGTGGCGAGGGCGTGCACGCGTGCGCCGTTCTGATCTGCCGCGACCCCGTCAACGAGCATGTGCCCACCAAGCTCGATACCAAGGGCGGCGTCGAGATTACCCAGTACGAGGGCCATACCGTCGCCGACATGGGCCTGCTCAAGATGGACTTCTTGGGCCTGCGCACGCTGACGGTTATCTCCAAGGCCAAGGCAAACATCAAAAAGAACTTCGGCATCGACATCAAAGAGGAAGAGATCCCCTTTGACGATCCCGAGATCTTTAAGCTCATGGGTTCCGGCCACACCGCCGGCGTCTTCCAGGTCGAGTCCGCCGGCATGACGGCCACGATCAAGAACATGAAGCCCACCGAGTACAAGCACGTCGTGGCATTGATCGCCCTGTACCGCCCGGGCCCACTGGGCGCCGGCATGGTCTCGTCCTACATCAACCGTATGAACGGCAAGGAGCCGGCGGTCTCCTATGACGACCGTCTGGACGACATCCTGGGCGAAACCTACGGCACCATGGTCTACCAGGAGCAGGTTATGCTCATCTCCGTCGAGATGTGCGGCTTCTCCAAGGGCGAATCGGACTCGCGTATCCGTAAGCCCGTTGCTAAGAAAAAGATCAAGCTGCTCACGTCGACGGTGCTCCACTGGGAGGATGGCTCGGACGAGACCACCTACGACCACTGGATGAACGGCGCTATCAAGAACAACTACACGCGCGAGGTCGCCCAGAAGATTTGGGACGATGTTCTCGAGTTCGCATCTTACGCCTTTAACAAGTCGCACTCCGCCGGCTACGCCATCCTGGTTATGCAGACGGCGTGGCTCAAGGCGCATTATCCGCACGAATACATGGCGGCCGTTCTGACGTCCTATACGGGCAAGACCGACAAGATCGTTCACTACGTCTCGGCGTGCCGTCATGACGGCATCCCCGTGCTTTCGCCAGATGTCAACGAGTCCGGTACCGAGTTCACGGCTACCAAGGAGGGCGTGCGCTTTGGTCTGGCCGGCATCCGCGGCGTGGGCACCGGCGTGGCGCAGGCGATTATCGCCGAGCGCGAGGCGGGCGGCCCGTTTAAGACACTGCACGACTTTGTCGAGCGCGTGGACTCGAGCCAGGCTAACCGTCGCGTGATCGAATCGCTCATCAAGGCAGGTGCTTTCGACTCCACGGGGTATCCGCGTCGTCAGATGATGCACTTTGTGGATAAGAACAACCCCGAGAACATCATCGATGCCGCGGTAAAGCGCCAGAAGGACCGCGCGAGCGGCCAGACGTCGTTCTTCGATATGTTTGGCGACGTTGAGGGCTCGGGCTTTGAGGTGAGCGTGCCCGATCCGGACGGCCAGGAGTGGGACCGTCACCTTAAGCTGAGCCAGGAGAAGGAGGTTCTGGGCATCTATGTCTCGGACCACCCGCTGCGCCCGTTTGAGTATGCACTAGCCAAGGCACGCGACTTCTCGTTCTCGCAGATCGATACCGGCTACGAGGTGCAAAACCCCACGGGCGGTACCATCAACCAGGAGATTCCCGAGGGCAAGGCGCTGTGGTGGGCCGGCATGGTCTCGAGCGTGTCCAAGCGCGTGACCAAAAACGGCGACCCCATGGGTATTGTGCAGCTCGAGGACATGGAAGGCGAGGCCACGGTCGTGGTGTTCCCCAAGACCTACAAAGAGGCCGAGGGATACCTGTACGGCGAGGTCGATCCCGAGACCGGTGCGCAGCTGTCTGATGCGTTTGTTCGCATTAAGGGCAAGCTCGAGCGTTCGGACCGCGGCGACCAGATCATCGCGCAGGAGATCGTGCCGCTTGAGCTTAACGAGGAGAACAACAAGCCCAAGGTGTTTGAGGTCATGGTGCCCAACAGCCGCTTTAGCCAGGGCAATATGGCGCGTCTTGCCACGGTGCTTACCGCCAACCCGGGCGGCGACCGCGTGGAGATCTTTATCGAGCAGGTGGACGGGCGCGTACTGCGTGCCGAGGTGCCGGCCAAGGTCAACGCACGCTCGATTCCGCTGCTGGCAGAGGCCAAGGCCATCGTGGGTAACCAAGGCCGCGTGACGGTGATCTAAAATGATTTTTCTGGGACGGGGATTAAAAAATCATTTTGGGTGACGTGTGGCGGAAGACCAGTCTTTCTGGGACGGGAATGATTTTTTCATCCCCGTCCCAGAAAAATCATTTGGCATGCGAGATTGGAGGAAGTGATGGCGCAGGGGACGTTTGTGCAGGCGCTTCGTAAGGAGGCGGCGCTTAGCAGCACCTTTATGAAGGGGCGCTCGCTCATGCTCAACGGTGCCGTGCTGTCGTTTGAGGACTCCGGCTCGCGCTTCTCCAAAAACGTGAACATCGAGGGCACGGTGCGTGGCTCGCGCGGCGACCTGTACAAGACGCACGTGGCGCTCGATATGGACGAGCACGAGGTGATCGACTACGACTGCGATTGCCCCGCTGCCTTCCGCTATTCCGGCATGTGCAAGCACGCCATCGCCACGGCGTTGGCGTATCTGGATGCCAGCGGCGCCGAGCCCGTTGAGGGCCTGCGCACGCCGGTCCGCACGTTTACGGCGCAGCCGAAACAGCCCGCGCGTGCCGCGTCCGCCGCGCCGGCCGTCAACCCCAACTTTCCCTTCCCGGCACCCGTCCCCACGAGCCCGAGCCTTGTGGCGGCGCTTTCCGATCTTTCGGACGCGCGCATGGACGAGCTCGTGGCCATGCGTCGCAAGCTCGCCGGCACCATTGACCCCGATGCGCCCAAAGCGGTGCTGGAGCCCTCGCTGGTGCCGTACTACAATCCGCTGTTTGCCGATCGCTTTAACTGGGCACTCGAGTTTCGCATTCGCTGCGGTTCGGTGTCCTACGTGGTTAAGGATATCGACGGCATGGCCGATGCCTATGTGCGCGGCGGTACGTTCTCCTATGGCAAGAAGCTTACGTTTGTTCATGTGCCCGAGGCTTTCGATGACGTGTCGACAAAGCTGCTCGACTTTATCGCAATGACGGTCGCCTACCTAGGCGATATTACGAGCTCGCGCTCGGCATCGTATGACTTTGCCCGCAGCGGCTTTGTCGCCGAGCGTCAGTTGCCGGTATCCGAGTATTCCGTCGTGTCCGTGCTGGACCTGCTGCGCGGCCAGACCATCTCCTTTGAGCCCGCTTGGTCGCGGGGGACGACGACGCATCGCTCCTACGAGGTGGCCGTCGAGTCGTCGCCGCAGGGGGAGGGCGAAGTCCCGGCTAAGCGCCCGCCGCTTCTTGCCGCCAAGATTGCACCGGCGGCGGGAGGCAGCTACGACTTGCGCCTTCCGGCCGATACGCATTGCTTTGTCGCGAGCGACGCAGCCTATCTGGTCGATACGCGCCGCGCGCGCCGTACCGACACGGCGTTTGCCCAACATGCGGCGCCGTTCCTTTCGCACTTGTTGCCCTGCCGCACGCCGGTCCATATCGCCGCCGACCAGGTGGGCGAGTTCTGCCGCATGGCGCTGCCTATCTTGCGCGACTATACCGACCTGACCGCTCCCGCCGCGCTCGACGCCGTGGCACCCGAGCCGAGTTTTGCCATGGCGATTGGCGTCGACGATGGTCTTGTGACCTGCAAGATTACGGTGACCTACGGTGATTGGTCGGCAGATCTCTTTAGCCTTGGTGCTCCGGGCAGTCCTTTCGAAGAGCAACGTCCCGGCGTTCCGCCCCGCGATACGGTGGCGGAGTTTCGCGTTATGGACACGGCGGCCCTGTACTTCGATTTCTACGAGGGCGGCCTGGCGTTTGAGGAGCGCGACGACGCCCGCCTGTTCCACTTGCTGACCGAGGGCCTGTCTGCCCTGTCCGAGCTGGGCGAGGTCATGCTCAACAAGTGGGTGGCCCGTGGCTTGGTGGTTTG
>CALKBB010000077.1 GCA_937989795.1 uncultured Collinsella sp.
GTGCTTGGCATTGCTCTCGTCTTGCGCAAGCGTTCTCGTCGCTAGGCTCGTCCGCGTAGCTCAATGTCCTGGATATCGTCGAAGTTGATGGCGATATCCCTGAGTTTGAGCAGCTTGAATGCGGGTAACGCTTCGTCGAGAATGCCCGTGCGGCTACGATAGCCGTACGTATCGTAATAGGTGACGCGGACCAGGTCGCCGCGTTTGAGGCCCTCGAGCTTTTCCGAAAGCTCGAGGGCTTTTTCTTCCGTGAGTTCGCATTTTGGTTCGACGGTGATCTCTTGTTTGCGCACGAGTTCGTAGTATCCCGTGAGGGCGGCGAAGGGCATAAACTGCGCGGCACGGCCGGCGCGGACGGTGCCGTTGGCGGTGAGCTTGGGGTCGGCGGAGCGACGTCTTCCCTCGGGGTCCGCTAGGCGTTCAAAAGGTGTCGGTGGCCGCATCGGCTGTTGCTGGGACTTAGGCACGATGTCCTCCTACCTGATCGTTGCGTTCGCGTGCGGTGGCGCCAGTGGTAAAGCTTAATCCCTTGACGAGCGCGTTTTTGCCGTACTTGCCCTTTACGGCCAGGACGGCGCGCGCCAGGTCGCGCTCGCGCTCATCCGCCTCGATATCGCTAAATAGGTCGATGGTGGCAAATTCCTCAGGCATGAGGTTGCCAAAGCCCAAGTTGATGCGTTTGACCGGTCGTTTGGGATCGACAGTCTGCGCCCAGAGCTCATCGAAATAGCCCATGATCTTCTTAAACGAATTGGTGCGCTCGGGCAGCTTTCGCGAAGCGTTGGAGTGCGCGAAGAGGGCGGCATAGCCACCGCGCGGTTTGCCGCCATGCTCTCCCACAAAGATGCCATCGATTGCCTGTGCCTCGCGCACCAGGCGGCGCCGTTCGTCATCGCGCTGGACGGGCTTGGGCGCACGGGGTGCGAGCTCGGGGCCGGTGGTTGCGGTGGGCTCGATGCTCGACGTGCTCGAGCGCAGGTGCCCGCATCCGTCAACGTATTGCGCTGTGCCGCTGGCGTCGAGGCGGCGTATGTCGGCTCGTTCGCTCGCATAACCCACAAAGAGCGAGATGCTGTCACAGACCACGTGCTTATCGACTAAGTCCAACACGGCGTTGTCGACCATCTCGCGCAAGACAGTGTAGGCCTGCTCGTAGACATAGCCCTTCGAGAGCACCTGTCCTGTGGTAGTTGAGGTTGCCTGTGGGCGATAGGCTTGGATATCGGCGATGGCTGTCGGCTCGCGTCCGAAGGCGTGGTCGATGAGATACTCGGCATTGACGCCGAGCTCGTCGTAAAGCAGATTTTCGTCGAGCGCGGCGACGCCCATCAGATCGTAGACACCGTATTTTTCGAGTCGTGCTGCCACGCCGGGCCCGATGCCCCAGATGTCGGTGATGGGACGATGGGGCCAGATCTCCTTGCGAAAGGTCTCGTCGTCGAGTATACCGATGCGGCTGGGCACGTGCTTGGCGGTAATGTCGAGCGCTACCTTGGCCTGAAATAGGTTGGGGCCGATGCCGACCGTCGCCGTGATGCCGGTGCGTGCCAGGACCTCGTCGCGCAACATGCAGGCGAAGCCTTCCGCATCGGTGTGATAGAGGTCCAGATAGGGCGTCACGTCGATAAAGCATTCGTCGATTGAATAGACGTGCACGTCTTGCGGACTCACGTATTCCAGATAGATACCGTAGATTTGCGCTGACACCTCCATGTAGTGCTGCATGCGCGGTACGGCCTTGATGTAGTCGATGCCGTCGGGAATCTCGAACAGACGGCAGCGGTTGTGTATCCCGAGGTCCTTCATGGCCTGTGTGATAGCGAGGCAGATGGTCGTGCGCCCGCGCGATTCGTCGGCAACGACCAGGCACGTAGTGAGGGGGTCGAGTCCTCGGTCGACGCACTCGACGCTGGCATAGAACGTCTTGAGGTCGATGCAGATATAGGTGTGACGCTCGTGCCCCACGCGTCCTCCCATCAAACACATGTTCTTATCGAATACTTGTTCGATAATACCCGCTCGTCCGGACATCGTCAAAACCTGCCAAAAAGGGGCTGGTTTGTTTTGGTAGGTATGGTCGTGCGGCTGCATCGGGTTTTTAACGCAGCCCTAAAGAGCGCGAAACAGCTCGGAAAAGCTCGCTTCGTAGCATGATGCCAACGATTGATACCACCATAAAGCACGGAAGGGTTGTGGGGATAATGGTCAATTATGGGTTTGGTATGCCGACGCGCCTTGTTGCGGATGGCGACGTGGCTCGCTGGTGCGGACGATTGGTCGCTCACTACGGTGGCACCAAGGCGCTGGTCGTGTTGGGCGGAGACAAACATACGCGCGATGAGCTTGTCTCGGCGGCACTTGGCTCGCTTGATCGAGCCCTACTCGAGCGTGTGCTTTTCCGCTGCGGATCGGTTGAGGGCGACGGGGGAGACGAGCTGGTCGACGAAGCCGTGGCCCTGGCGACCGACGAAGGCGTGGACTTTGTCCTGGCGATCGGCGATGCCGATACTGCTGGCTTTGCGCGCGAGCTCGCGCGGCGCATGGCGGCGCTCGATGCCGGCGAAGACGGCTTTGTGCCTTATGGATGCATTGTCTCGGAGGGCAAGGTACCTGCTGTCGTGGGAGCCGGCGAGGTGCCCGTTTTTGCCATCATTGCGCCCGAACTGCTGGAGGGCATCGGGTCTCCTCTGCGCGAGCTGCTCGGCAGTGTGTGCGCCGCGGCCTAATATCTGCCATAAAGGGATGGGTTATTTTTGGTTGGTAAAGCGTTTGACCTGCCAAAATAAACCTGTCCCTTTTTGGTCGGTCGCCGTTTGGGGGCGGATTGGCAACGCTCGCTGATTACGGTCTTGACCTGCGCTAGAATAGGGGCATCTGATTATCCGGGCGCATGGAGGCGTGCGCCCGTATGCTGAGGAGGACTTTATGGCAACTGTTGCCGCACCTATCGACGCTACGTCGACTGCCGCTTGGAAGGCGCTCGAGGCTCATCAGGAGAAGCTCGAGGCCGAAGGTATCGACCTCAAGGCCTGGTTCGCCGCCGATGCCGAGCGCGTGAACAAGCTGAGCTTTGACGCCGGTGACCTGCACTTCGACCTGTCCAAGAACCTGGTGACCGATGAGACCGTCAAGCTGCTGTGCGATCTTGCCCGCGAGGTGAAGCTCGAGGAGCGCCGCGACGCCATGTTCTCCGGCGAGCACATCAACACCACCGAGGACCGCGCCGTTCTGCACACCGCGCTTCGCCGCCCGGCAACCGAGAAGGGCCAGCTCATCGTCGACGGCCAGGACGTCGTCGCCGACGTGCACGAGGTTCTCGACCGCATGTATGCCTTCGCCGAGCGCGTGCGCTCCGGTGAGTGGAAGGGCGTTACCGGCAAAAAGATCGAGCACCTGGTGTCCATCGGCATCGGTGGCTCCGATCTGGGCCCGGTCATGGCCTACGAGGCCCTGCGTCCCTACGCCGACGCCGGTATCGACTGCCGCTACATCTCCAACATCGATCCCAACGATCAGGCCGAGAAGCTCAAGGGCCTGGATCCCGAGACCACGCTCGTGATCATCGTCTCCAAGACCTTCACCACGCTCGAGACCCTCACCAACGCCCGCGAGGTCAAGACCTGGATGCTCGAGCAGCTCAAGGCTCAGGGCGCCATCGACGGCTCCGATGAGCAGAACGCCGACGCCGTTGCCAAGCACTTCGTCGCCGTTTCCACCGCACTCGAGAAGGTCGAGGCCTTCGGTATCGCCCCCGCCAACGCTTTTGGTTTCTGGAATTGGGTCGGCGGCCGTTACTCCGTTGATTCCGCCGTGGGCCTGTCGCTGATCGTCGTGCTCGGCCCCGAGCGCTTCCAGCAGTTCCTCGAGGGCTTCCATGCTATCGATGAGTACTTCTGCAATACCCCGCTCGAGAACAATGCCGTCGCGCTGATGGGCCTGCTCAACGTCTGGTACGTCAACTTCTTCGGTTCCAAGAGCCATGCCGTGCTTCCGTACTGCCAGTACTTGCACCGTTTCCCGGCCTACCTGCAGCAGCTCACCATGGAGTCCAACGGCAAGCACGTCCGCTGGGACGGCAGCGCCGTGACCTCCGACACCGGTGAGATCTTCTGGGGCGAGCCCGGCACCAACGGTCAGCACGCCTTCTACCAGCTGCTGCACCAGGGTACCGTGGTGGTTCCGGCCGATTTCATCGCCTTCGCCAATACTGCCAACCCCGCAACCGACAGCGGCCAGGATGTCCACGAGCTGTTCCTGGGCAACTTCCTGGCCCAGACCAAGGCGCTCGCCTTTGGTAAGACGGCCGATGAGGTGCGCTCCGAGGGCACGCCCGAACAGATCGTCCCAGCCCGTTGCTTTGAGGGCAACCGCCCGACGACCTCGATCTTCGGCGACACGCTGACCCCGTTTGCGCTCGGCGAGCTCATCGCCCTGTACGAGCACATCACGTTTGTCGAGGGCACGGTCTGGGGCATCGACTCTTACGACCAGTGGGGCGTTGAGCTGGGCAAGCAGCTTGCCAAGCAGATCACCCCTGCCTTCCACGACGATGCCGCCAAGGCCGAGCAAGACGCTTCGACTCAAGCGCTTATCGAGTTCTATCGCGCGCATCGCAAGTAGTCGCTGCTGTTAACGCATCGCGCCTTATAGTCAGGGGCCCGTATCCTATCGGATGCGGGCCCCTTTGCTTTGCCGTGGTCCCGGGGCGCACGGCCTTTGTGGAACATCGCCGGGGCGCCGCGCGCTGCGAGAACCCTGCGCCTAGATCTCGGTCTCCGCATGGCCTCGCTGCGCCTCGGGCAGCTCCCCGTAGAGCGGATGGTCTTCGAGCCTAAAGCGCTCGACCTGTTCGGGAGTGCGACCGCGTACAAAGAGCCACGAGCGATCGATCGGCGTCGCCATGAGCGTGCTGGGCAGTGCGTCGGCGCGGTCGGAAAACACCCGGGCACTCTCGGGATCCTGGAACGCCAGCACCAGATGCGTGTCGCAGTTGCCCATGATGGAGCGTGCGCGTGCCTCGCCATAGAGCGCATCGAGCTGGTTGGTCGACTGCAGCAGCAGCGTTGCCCAGATGTTGCGGCTTCGAATAATCGAGAGCACGTTGTCGATCTGGGGGATCTGCAGATTTGCGAAGTCATCGAGCATAAAGCGCACGGGCACGGGCAGGCTGCCGTCGGGCTGCCTATCGGCCTCGCGAATGAGGCCCATAAACGCCTGCGAAATAAAGAGGCCGGTCAGCGGATCGAGATTGCGGTCAATATCGCTCACGGTTACAAACAGGGCGCAGGGGGTGTGTCCCATGGAAGCGAAGTCCACCTGATGGCACTCACGATAGAGCTGTGCCGCACCGTCGAATCCCAGACACATGACCTTTTCGGCAAGGATGCCGACGATGCTCGCGTGCATGCGCTCGGCATTTTGCGTAATGGCGTAGCGCCGCCATAGCGAGAGGGCATAGCTTTGGGGGTCGGTCGTGATCAGGTCGTCAAACAATCGACCCGTGGCACCGTCCTGCAGGTGCTCGATCAGCTTGATGACCGAGCTGATCGTCTGCTCGTCGGCGGGTAGCTGTTCGGTGACGTAGGCGATAAGACACGACAGCAGGTTTGCCGCCGCATGATCCCAAAAAGGCTGGTTGTTGTCCTCGATGGGGCAGATGGCCTTTGCCACCGAGAGGATGTCCTGCTGGTTGGGCCTGCCGTCCGCCTTGCGGCGAATGTGCCTCAGGGGGTTGTAGCCGCAGCGCTCGATGCCGGGCGCAAGGGCCGGGACGGTGTTGAGGTCGGCGAAGTTGAGACATTGCACGCGGTAACCGTGGGCTGCCAGCACGGGTCCCACTTCGCGACAGAGCGTGCCTTTGGTGTCGAGCACGATGTAGCTTGCGTTCATTTGCAACAGGTTGGGCTTGAGGACGTTTCGGGTCTTGCCGGCTCCCGAGGGGCCGATCACAAGTGCGTTGTTGTTGAGTCCCGTTTGGCGGTTGTCGCAGGAAAGCGTTCGATCCTTGGCGAGGATGGTGGACGATGCGGACTCAGATGCGGCGAGGCGGCTGGCGAGGTTAGACATGGGCGACCTCCTTGGTGGTCGAGAGGATTTCGTGGGCAAAGCCGAGCTCGACGGCGCGCTCGGCCGAAAGGTAGGTGTCTTTTGCAGTGAGGGACTGGATGCGCTTGGGCGTGAGGCCGCTGCGGTCCGAGAGGATTTGCGTGAGGGTCTTGCGGGTCTGCATGAGACGCCGGCTGGTTTCCTGCAGCGCAAGTGCCGAGCCGCCTGCCCCCTGGGGGATCAGCGGGTCGTGAATCATGAGCTCTGCATGGGGCGCCATACGGCGATCGTCGCCGCCCATAAAGATCACGGCGCCCATGGACGCGGCGAATTCCAGGCAGACGGTGCGGATGGGGCACGATGCGAGGCGCATGGCGTCATAGATCGCAAGACCCGATCGCACGCTTCCGCCGGCGCTGGCGACAAATATGGTGATGGGGCGGCTGGGGTCGGTGGCATCGAGCAGGCGGATCTGCTGGCATAGGTCGTGGGCCATCGGGGTTTCGATATTTCCCATGACGGAGAGCTCGCGACGGGCGAGCATCTCATCGTAAATGCTGGTGAGCGTGATACCTCGGGCGGATTCACGCATGGTGAGGGGGCTGATGATGGGGGAATGATTGGTGTCCATGAGGACTCCTTTCTGTTGGTTGTGTTGTGGAATAGGATTGTTGCCCGCGGAGGGGCTGGCGGGCTACAGGGTTCGTCCGAGCCTGAGATCGAGCTCGGTTGTGGGGCAGGCTGCCTGTTCGTGCGGCTCGCAAGCGCCAAGGGCTCCAAAGCGATGGAGCGTTGCGACGGGCGTGGTGTAGGCGAGCCGCAGCTGATGCTCGACAGGGGCACATCCGTCATTTTTGTAATGAGCCGCGTAGTACTGCGCGATGCTGGCGTTCATCTCGCTGCCATTGCGATGGCGCTCAAACTGGCGTCTGCAGGTCTCGATGATCTTTGCTACCGACTTGGGTGCCGTCGCGGGAACGAGGGCGAGATAGCCCTCAAATAGTTCGTTGATGCTCAGGAGGCACAGCAGGTCGATCAGCGTCCTTATGGCTGCTCCCTCGGCGGAAAAGTGCGCGGTCATGCGGTTATATCGGTTGCGGTCGACGATGGCCGCATGGGGTCTTGGAGTTTTCTGCCCCGTGGTCCCGGGCTTTTGCCGCGCCTGTGTATTGAGCTCGACGTTGCAGCGCTTGAGGCCGTCCAACGGAAGGAACAGTGCGGTGCGCAGGGTGTTCCGCTTGCTTTCGAGTTCATGACGCTCGTCGGGTTCCCATTCGAGCTTGAGTTTCGTGTCGAGCGCCGTAAGCATATGGGCTAGGCAGCCTACGGTAAGAACGTACGAATCGTTGTCGCGTTTTGGGGCATAGGGGTCTGTCAGCTTGCGAATGTCGGGGGCGCCCATGATCTTTGTGCAGCGCTTCAGCAGTTGAGGGTGGTCGGCCAAGATCGTCGCGAGCGGTAGCGACGCGTAGTTCTTGATGGTCGCGGCGGCAAAGGCGGCGTCATATTCGTTTGCATATGCTCGCTCAATGCGGGCATCCAGAATGCTTTTCTTATCGCCGTCTTCAGCGTGGTGGTTTGTCATAGCTTCTCCAATCGGTTGATGTTCGTGCTGTTTGTTGATGTGTTGGTTGTTGTGAGTGATGTGCTTGCCGTGGGTGATGTGCTGACGTTGGGGTGCTATGCGGTTTTCAATGTGCCCGTGAGGCAGTTGCTGCAGGGGCGGGATAGGACGGCCCATGCAAGGCGGAAGGCATCGTGCTCAAAATCGAGACAGCAATGCCCGGGGTGCCTCACATGTGGCAGTTACCTCATTAAGTTGTCATTGCGTTTGGGGCTGTACTTTGCCGATCTTCTTTCTCTTACACGCTAAAACTCAAACTTCATATGCTCGATCTACTTAAAACCGCAACGGCGGTCTTTTATCAACTTATATGTCGGAACGCGTCTTTGCAAGTACTTTTTTGCGTTTGTTTCAAATGGGGTGGTTTTGCAACCGTCATACGCGCGCTGTGCGAACGTGCCCCGGCTCGGATAAGATAGTGCGCGATAAAAACGATGCAAGGAGGCATATATGGCAATCAAAGCCATTGCGATGGATATCGACGGTACGCTTACCAACGACCAAAAGGTCATCAGCCCGCGTACGCGCGAGAAGCTGCTCGCGGCGCAGGAGTCGGGCATCAAGCTCATTCTGGCTTCGGGCCGTCCTGCATGGGGCCTTCGCGCCCTTGGTCAGGAGCTCGACCTACACAATCATGATGGCCTGCTCGTGGCCTTTAACGGTGCACACGTAGTCGATGCCCAGACCGACGAGGTACTGTTTGACCAGGCCATGCCGGTCGACGAATTGCATCGTCTGCTCGATCACCTGCGCAACTTTGACGTGATTCCCATGATCTCGCTCGGTCGGGACCTGCACGTCGTGGACTCGTATCGCTGCATGATTACACTGCCGGACGGTTCGCAGAAGAATATTGTCAAGTATGAGCGCGATGCGTGCGACCTTAAGATCCGTGAGGTC
>CALKBB010000078.1 GCA_937989795.1 uncultured Collinsella sp.
CCGACGCTCCCGCCGTTGTCGCCACTGAGACAACGGCCGCCAGCGACCTCAACGGCAAGCGCGTGCTCGTGCTCTGCCAGGGCGGCGGAACCTCGGGCCTGCTCGCCAACGCGCTGGCCAAGGCCGCCAAAGAGCGCGGCATTAACCTCGAGACCGCTGCCGAGGCCTATGGCAACCACGTGGACATGCTCCCCGACTTTGACCTGGTCGTCCTGGCCCCGCAAGCCGCCAGCTACCTGGCCGACCTGCAAAAGGACTGCGAGCGCGTGGGCAACAAGTGTGTCGCCTGTCGTGGTAAGCAGTACATCGAGCTCTCCCAGAACGGCGACAAGTCTCTCGCCTTCGTAAGCGAGCAACTCTCGAAGTAAGTAACGCTCAGGGCCAGCCGACCATCCAAGACCGGCTGGCCCTTCGATTTAGACGATTGGATTATCATGTCCGTTAACCCTGCTAGCGTCACCAACCCGCCTGCGCAGTTTCCCGAGGACTTTGTCTTTGGCGGCGCCACCGCTGCCTACCAGGTAGAGGGCGAGACCCGCACTCACGGTAAGGGCAAGGTTGCCTGGGACGACTTCTTGGAGGCCCAGGGGCGCTTTTCCCCCGATCCCGCTTCGGACTTCTACAACCAGTACCCCGTCGACCTTGAGCTGTGCGAGGAGTTTGGTATCAACGGCATCCGCCTCTCCATCGCCTGGAGCCGCATCTTCCCCAACGGTACCGGCGAAATCAACCCCGAGGGTGTCCAGTTCTACCACGATCTCTTCGCCGAGTGCCACAAGCACCACGTTGAGCCGTTTGTCACGCTGCATCACTTCGATACGCCGCTGCCACTCTTTGAGAAGGGCGACTTCCTCAACCGCGAGACCATCGACGCCTTTGTGGACTTTGCCACCTTCTGCTTTAAGGAGTACGCCGACCAGGTGACCTATTGGTTCACCTTTAACGAGATCTGGGCCGACGCCTCCAACACCTACATCGAGGGCACCTTCCCCGGTGGCGTCAAGGCGCATCTGGCCGAGGCCTTCCAGTGCGAGCACAACATGATGCTCGCCCACGCCAAGGCAGTACTGGCCTTCCACAACGGCGGTTTTAAGGGCAAGATCGGCGTCATCCAGTCGTTGGAGTTTAAGTATCCGCTCAACGAGAACGACCCCGCCGACATCAAAGCCGCCAACAACGAGCACGTGCTGCAGAACCAGTTTTTGCTCGACGCCACCTTCCGCGGCGACTATGCGCCCGATACGCTCGAGTGCGCTAACCGCCTGGCTGCCGTCTCGGGCGGCACCATCGAGATCCCGGATGAGGACCTCGAGATCATGCGCGAGGCCGCGCTCTACAACGACTACCTGGGCGTTAACAACTACCAGTGCCGTTTCTTGAAGGCTTACGATGGCGAGAACGACCTGCACCACAACGGTACGGGCGAGAAGGGCACCGGCCGCTGGCGCGTCAAGGGCATTGGCGAGCACGTGAACAAGCCTGGCATCCCCACCACCGACTGGGACTGGATCATCTATCCCGAGGGTCTGTTCGATCTGCTCGTCTACATTAAGCAGCGCTACCCCAACTACAAGCAGATCTTCATCACCGAGAACGGCATGGGCTACAAGGACCCCTACAAGGACGGTTTTGTGGACGACCAGCCGCGCATCGACTACATCGAGCAGCACCTGCGCTGGTTGCTCAAGGCCATGGAGGTGGGCGTCAACGTGGGCGGCTACTTCCTGTGGAGCCTGCAGGATCAGTTCTCCTGGACCAATGGCTACAACAAGCGTTACGGCTTCTTCTACGTTGACTTTGAAACCCAGAAGCGCACGCCCAAGGCAAGCGCATACTGGTATAAGCACGTGGCGCAGACCCGTCGTCTGGACTAGCGGCTTTCAACTAGCGGTTGGCGGAATTGCCCCGCTCACATAACCTGTCCCCATTTCTCAGCCGGGGGCGGCACGTCACACGGCGCGCCGCCCCCGGCCTTTTTTGGGCGGACCGTGTCGCACGTTTGTCTCGATCTGTAACAACTAGCCGAGTTTTTCGGTCCTAGCTGTTACAGATTGAGACGAACAGGATTGCTCTTTCCGAAGAATCTAAATCTGTAACACGTAGCCCGCTTTTGACCGTCTACCTGTTACAAATCGAGACAGACGGAGTAGGACCTAACCCCGTATGTCCCTAACAGTCGAGCGTTCGACCAGCGTGCTCGGCACATGAATCGCCTCGATAGACGAGCTCTCTCCAATCGCCGCCTCAAACGCAAGCTTACCGACACCGCGCAAATCAAATCGCAGCGTCGTCAGCCGATTGTGAGGAACAAGTCCCTCGAGTGCGTCGTCGATACCAACCACGCTCACGTCGTCGGGCACGGACAGGCCCGCGTTCTCGAGCGCGGCGATAACGCCCAGCGCCATCTGGTCATTTGCCGCAAGCACGGCAGTCGGCGTCTGCGACCCGCCGGCAAGCACCTCGGCCGCAATCCGCTCGCCCATGGCGTACCCACTGTCCGCACTCCAATCGCCACGCAGCATCGGAGCGGCATCGACATGAGCACGACCCAGCGTATCGCGCCAACCGGCCTCACGAAAACGTGAGGAAATCGAGTTTTCCGGACCCGCCACAAACCGCATATTCGAGTGACCATGTTCCAGCAGATAATTGGTCAACAGCTCGCACGAACCATACTGGTCGGAGTCGATCGTCGTGCAGCGCGGATGCGCATACATGGACAGGATGACCGTTCGCACTCCCGGCTGGGGAACAAACTCCTCAAAATCGGGAGCCATGCGGTTCATGTTGAGAATCATGCCGTCGACGGGTCGCTCGACCATGCGGCGCGAGGCATCGGCAAGTGCATAGGGCTTGTCGCCGCCCATCTCGATCATAGTGACGGCAAAATCATGCTCGCGCGCCGCTTGCATGATACCCTCGAGCGTCGCCAGGTTACCGACACGTGTGATGTTGTACATGCACAGGCCAATAGAACGATACGACCCGCCGCGCAACGCCGCTCCAGCAAAATTGGGACGAAAGTCCAGCTCTTCCATGGCGGCCAGCACACGCTTGCGCGTCTTTTCCGTCACGTTGGGCATACCGTTGACCACGCGAGACACAGTCTGGCGGCTCACGCCAGCGAGCGCCGCAACCTCTGCCGCGCTCGCCGAACGACCATTCCTTGTCTGCTGATCCATGCCTTCCACGCTAACCTGCTTCCCAACTATTCCCCGCGCCCATGGCGCATCGTACATACATTGATAACGTGCTCATGATACCCGAGCCATATACCACAACATGAAAACTTCTGTCAATCAAAACCGCTTACCGAACAAATACAACCGTTCGCAGCTGTTTGAAGTTGTTTTGTTTCTATACATCCCAGCCGGATGTTAACGTGCTCATTGTCAGATGTTCACGTGCTCATTTTGGTTCTAATCATTTTAAGATAGTGTTTATCGGGCTTTTTCACCGCTGAACGCTAACCAGGGAGCCTCCTGAGCGCAAACGCACAATATCGAACAGCGAGACGAGAGGATGTATGCATATGTCTTTGCTAAACCGCGTACAGCAGCTGCCGAAGGGCTTTGTTTGGGGCGCCGCAACCGCCGCGTACCAAACGGAAGGTTCCACGAAGGTGGCAGGCAAGGGTAAGACCATGTGGGACGATTACCTTGTCGCCCAGGGTCGCTTTTTGCCCGACCCGGCCAGTGATTTCTACAACCGCTACGAGGAGGATATCCGCCTTTCTGCCGAGCATGGACTCAACGCCATTCGTGTGTCCATCGCCTGGACCCGCATCTTCCCCAACGGCGACGATGCCGAACCCCTCGCCGAGGGCGTTAAGCACTACCACGAGCTGTTCGCCTGCTGCAAAAAGTATGGCGTCGAGCCCTATGTGTCCCTGCATCACTTTGACTCCCCCGCCGCCCTGTTCAACCAGGGCGACTGGCTCAACCGCAAGACCGTCGACGCCTATGTGCGCTATGCCGAGTTCTGCTTCCGCGAGTTCCGCGAGGTCAAGAATTGGTTCACCATCAACGAGCTCATCAGCCTCTCGCACTCCCAATACATCCAAGGCAACTTCCCGCCCAACCATCACTTTGATGTGACGAGCGGCATCCAGAGCCAGCACAACGAGCTCGTTGCCCACGCCCGCGCCGTCAACCTGTATAAGGATCTTGACGAGACCGAGCACCTGGGCGGACGCATTGGCATGGTCAACGTCCTGACGCCGGCATATCCTGCCACCGACTCGCCCGCCGACCAGCACGCCGCCGACCTGTACAACGCCTTCTACACCGACTTCATCATGGACGGCGCCTTCCTGGGTCACTACTCCGCGCGCACCCTCTCACTCATCAACGAGATTCTGCGTGCCAACAACGCCACACTTACGGTTGAGGACAGCGACATGGAGGAGCTCGCCAAGGCGGCGCCCCGCAACGATATGTTCGGCCTCAACTACTATCAGTCGGCGTTTATCGCCGCCTACGATGGCGAGTCCACCAACAGCTTTAACGGCACCGGAGACAAGGGCACCTCGTGCTTTAAGTTTAAGGGCGTCGGGCAGCAGGTCGATATGCCGGGTATCCCCACCACCGACTGGGATTGGCTCATCTACCCGCAAGGCCTCTACGACACGCTCAAGCACATCAGCGCCACCTATCCCAACCTCCCCGTCATCTATATCACCGAAAACGGCCTGGGCCACAAGGACCCCGAGCCCGACGCAAACGGCATCGTCGCCGATCCCGAGCGCATCGACTTTGTCGACCAGCACATGGAGAAGGTGCTCCAGGCGCGCGCCGAGGGCGTCGACGTCCAGGGCTACTTTATCTGGAGCCTGCAGGACCAGTTCTCGTGGGCCAATGGCTATAACAAGCGCTACGGCCTGTTCTACATCGACTTCGACACGCAAAAACGCTACATCAAGCAGTCGGCACTCTGGTACAAGGAGCTCGCCGACGCTATGGCGGACGCGCAGTAGCGCATCGCCTCGCTTTCCCCCGAGAAGGGAGCGGCCCTATGCGATACAAACCCAGCCGCTCCCCTCTCTCCCCCTGGGACCGACCCCGCCTGCACCCGGGCTTTTAGCAAGCGGGAGACCATATAGGTTTTCAACGTCCATGCCATTAAGATTTCATGCAAAGAGGAGCGTGAACTATGGAATCGATCGTTAAGTTCTTGGAGAAAGGTCAGCCGTACTTCGACAAGGTCTCTAAGAACATCTACCTTCAGGCCATTAAAGACGGCTTTTTGGCAGCAATGCCCATCATCCTGTCTTCTTCTGTCTTCCTGCTTATTTCGACCCTGCCGGGCGTTGTCGCCACGGTCGGCGGCTTTACGCTGCCCGACTGGTGGAACGTCGACGTCGTGAACTTCTGCAACAAGGTTTACAACTTCACGATGGGCGTCGTGGGCATCATGGTCGCCGGCACCACCGCAAGCGCGCTGACCGGCTCCAAGAACCGCCGCATGCCTGCTGGCAAGGCCATCAACGCCACGAGCACCATGGTCGCCGCCATGTGCGCTATGCTCATCTTGGCCGTTACCCAGACGAGTGCCAAGATCGACGGCGCCGATGTCTCGGTGTTCTTTACCGACAACATGGGCACCAAGGGCCTGCTGAGCTCCTTTGTCGCCGCATTTGCCACGGTCAACATCTATGCCTTCTGCATTAAGCGAGACATCACCATCAAGCTGCCCAAAGAAGTCCCCGGCGCCATCGCCCAGAACTTCCGCGACATCTTCGCCTTCAGCTTCTCCATCCTGTTTGTCGCCGTCATCGACGTTATCTGCCGCACCTGCTTGGCCGTCCCGTTTGCCAACGTCATCTCCACGCTGGTGAGCCCGCTGTTCGCCGCTGCCGATTCCTACGCCGGCCTCGCCCTCATCTGGTTCATGATCCCGCTGTTCTGGTTCATGGGCATCCACGGCCCCTCGGTCGTTAAGCCTGCCCTCAACGCCGCGCTGTTTGGCAACATCACCACCAACCTCGCCACGCTGCAGGCCGGCGGTCACCCCGCCCTCGCCCTGACCGAAAACTTCGGTAACTACATCGGCGAACTCGGCGGCACCGGCGCCACGTTCATTGTCCCGATCATCTTCCTGCTCTTTATGCGCTCCAAGCAGCTCAAGGCCGTCGGCAAAGCCTCTGTCGTGCCCGTGATGTTCGCCGTCAACGAGCCGCTGCTGTTCGCCGCGCCCATCATCCTCAACCCGTACTTCCTGATCCCGTTCCTGTTTGCCCCCGTGGCCAACGTCCTCATTGGTAAGTTCTTCATCGACTTTTTGGGCATGAACGGCTTTATCTATGCCATGCCGTGGGCACTCCCCGGACCGATCGGCACCTTCATCGACACCAACTTCCAGCCGATCTCTCTGGTCCTGGTTGTCGTCCTGCTGGTCGTTGACTTCTTGATCTACTACCCGTTCTGCAAGGCCTACGACAACGTCCTGTGCAAGCAGGAGGCCGAGACCCTGGCCGAAGAAGAGGCCGAGGAGACCAAGGCCGTCAAGCCCGCTGCCGCCCCCGCCGTTGAGGCTCCTGTTGTCGAGACCGCTTCTGCCACCGAGGCCTCCGCAGCTCCGTCCGCCCTTAAGGGCAAGGATCTGAGGGTTCTGGTTCTGTGCGCTGGCGCCGGCACCTCTGCACTGCTCGCCAACGCGCTTAAGGAAGGCGCCGACGAGCTGGGCATCGACATTACCGCCAACGCCGGTGCCTACGGCAGCCACTACGCCATCATGGACCAGTACAACGTCATCGTCCTGGCTCCGCAGGTTCGCACCTATTACAACGAGATGAAGGCCGACACCGACCGCCTGGGCATCACGCTGCTGTCGCCCAAGGGCAAACAGTACATCGACCTCACTAAGGATCCCAAGGGTGCCGTCGCCTGGATCGAGGAAAACCTCGAGGCATAAGACGCTGACACCACCTGCCGCTCGCAGACAATAAATGGCCCGTGCATCGATGTGTGATGCGCGGGCCATTTTGTTTAGACCGCACCCGTCCTCCTGTTCATCTCAATCTGTAACATCTAGCCGAGTTTTTCGGTCCTAGCTGTTACAGATCGAGATGAACGCACAGGCCAAGCCGAAAATCTCAATCTGTAACATGTAGACCACTTTTGACCGTCTAGTTGTTACAGATCGAGACAAACGGAATAAGCCGGGCCAAAAATCTCGATCCGTAACATCTAGCCGAGTTTTTGGGTCCTAGCTGTTACAGATTGAGACAAACGGAATAGGCCGAGCACGTCTACGCCCGCAAGTCCTTTACGCTGGAACGCTCGACCAACACGCCCGAGACGAGCGTACGGCTTCTGGAGCTCGGAGCTTCCAGACCCGCGACGACCTCGTTGAGCGCACGGACGCCCAGCTCGCGGTGGCGAAACTTCACCGACGTCAGAATCGAGTTGGGAATCGTCTTATAGAGCTCATCGTCGAAGCCGATCACGGACACATCATTGGGCACACTGAGCCCTTTGTCACGTAGAGCCATCATCACGCCGTTTGCCATGCAGTCGTTAGCAGCGAGGACCGCCGTGCAATCGGGCTTATCGGCAAGCACAAGGCCCGCGGCATAGCCACTATCCGCATTCCAATCGCCTTGCAGAGGCTCGGGCGGCTCAATGCCACGCGCCTCGAGTGCCGCACGCCAACCTTTCATACGGCACTGGCTCGACAACGACTCTTTCTTACCAGAGACGAAGTACACGTTTTTATGCCCGTGGTTCAAGAAGTACTCGCACGCCATGCGCGCGCCGCCCTCTTGGTCGTCACTGACGGTGGAGCAGGTAGGATGTTCCATCGGTGTGATAATCACCGTCTTGAGGTCTTTCGGTGCCTCAAAAGTATCAAAGTCATCGACCATCTGACGCAGGTTGAAGATCATGCCATCAACAGGCAGCTGCGACATCCTACGCGCCGCTTCGGCAAGGGTCATCTTCTCCCCCGCCCGCTTTTTGATCATCGTGAGCGCAAAGCCGCGTTCTTCGGCGGCATCTGCGATACCGTCAATCATGTCCACGGCACCGCCCGACAAGTGGAACAGCACCACGCCGATGCACCCGTAACGGCCCAACTTGAGCGAACGCGCGGCAAAGTTGGTTCGAAACCCGAGCGCCTCCATTGCGGAATGAACCTTATCGCGTGTCGACTCTCGCACGCTATCGGGCTCGTTGATCACACGCGAAACCGTCTTGAGAGAAACGCCCGCAGCAACTGCTACATCGTTCATTGAGATATTTTTCTTGTCCATCGTTGCCACTACTTCTCCAGTCGGTTTTGCATCGCTTGTTTTTTGCGTTCTAGCATACACTACCTGCCCGACTGACAAATCAGCCGTTTATCGGACGATATCGACCGTTCACCCGTAAATCCTTGTTGCTCTTCCAAAAATGTCTTACGTTGTCATTAACGAAATGACAACGTTGTCATTTCGCAATGCCTTCCTTAAACAGGAAAGTTTCCGGGCAGTCCTGACCATCCATCGACGACCAGTTCCATCCACATGCATCGCGCATCAAGTAGCAAAGGAGCTCTATGGACGCCATCGTAAAGATGCTCGAAAAGCATCAACCGTTCTTTGAGAAGATCTCGAGGAACATCTACCTCCAGGCCATCAAGGACGGATTCCTTGGGTGCATGCCCATTGTCCTCACCTCTTCGATCTTTCTGCTCATTGCCACCCTTCCCGGCGTAGTCGGCATCACGCTGCCCCAGCCGCTCATCGACTGGTGCAACAAGCTGTACAACTTCACCATGGGTGTCATGGGCATCATGGTTGCCGGCACCACTGCCAAGAACTTTACGGCTTCCATGAACCGTCGCATGCCCGCCGGCAAAGTGCTCAACGACGGCTCCACCATGGTTGCCGCCCAGTGCAGCATGCTGCTGCTCGCTGTTACGCAGTTCACCACCAAGCTCAACGGCTCCGAGCTTTCGGTCTTCGATTGCACCAGCATGGGTACGCGCGGTCTGTTCTCGGCCTATATCGCCGCGTTCATTACCGTTTGGGTCTATAAGTTCTGCGTCTCTCGCGATCTGACCATTAAGCTGCCCAAGGAGGTCCCGGGCGCCATCGCTCAGAACTTCCGTGACATCATCCCCTTTGGCGGCGCCGTCATCATCTGCGGCATCATCGATGTCGTCGTGCGCAACCTCATGGGCGTTCCGTTCTCCGAGCTGCTCATCAAGCTGCTCTCCCCGCTCTTCACTGCAGCAGAAACCTATCCTGGCCTTATCCTTATCCAGGCAGCCACCGCGTTCTTCTGGTTCATCGGTGTCCACGGCCCCTCGATCGTCCAGCCGGGCATCGACCCCATCCGTCTTGCCAACCAGGCCGAGAACCTGCAGGTTCTGCTGGCAGGCGGCCACCCCGCCCACTCCCTCACCTTTAACATGTCGCTCGTGGGTGAGTTCGGCGGCACCGGCGCCACGTTCATCGTGCCGCTTCTGCTGATTCTCTTTATGAAGTCCAAGCAGCTCAAAGCCGTCGGTAAGGCCTCGATTGTTCCTGTTGCCTTCGCCGTCAACGAACCGCTGCTCTTTGGCGCGCCGATGATCCTTAACCCCTACATGCTCATCCCCTTTGTTGCCGCCGGCTGCGTCAACGTAAGTGTTGCCAAGTTCTTTATCGACAACGTGGGCATGAACGGCTTCTCCTTCGTGGTACCTTGGGCTACCCCTGCCCCCATCGGCATCTTCATCACCACGAACTTCCAGCTTATCGCCCTGGTGTTTGTCGCAATCATCATCTTGCTGGACGCCATCATCTACCTGCCGTTCTTGAAGGCATACGATAAGCTGCTCTGCGACCAGGAGGCCGAGCGCGCCGCCGAGCTGGGTCTCGAGTCCAACGGTGCCGCTGCCATTGCCGCCAGCACCTCTGCGCCCGCTGTCGAGCAGACCGCCGCTGTCACCACTGCCGCCGAGCCGACCGCCGCTGCCGCCGACAGCAAGCCTGTCGCCGATCAGCCCGAGCCCGCCGCCGACGCATCCGCTAAGAAGGATGTCGACGGCCTGAAGGTCCTCGTCCTGTGCGCCGGCGCCGGCACCTCTGCCATGCTTGCCAACGCCATCAAGGAAGGTGCTGCGCAGACCGGAGAGAACATCGCTTCCTCCGCAGGCGCCTATGGCCAGCACACTGCCATCATGGATCAGTACGACGTTATCGTGCTTGCCCCGCAGGTCCGTAGCTACTACAACGACATGAAGGCCGACACCGATCGCCTGGGCATTAAGCTGCTCGCCCCGCGCGGTAAGGAATATATCGACCTTACTCGCGACCCCGCTGGCGCCATCAAGTGGCTCCGCGAGAACCTCGACTAGTTCCTCCCTCTGTTGGTGCCCGGATTCCCGGTTCGGGCACCTCTCCCTATTCGTATCCCACAGAAAGGATGACTCATGACCAACCCCATGCAGTTCCCCGACGGCTTTGTGTTTGGCGGCGCCACCGCTGCTTACCAGGTTGAGGGCGAGACCCGTACGCACGGCAAGGGCAAAGTGCCCTGGGACGATTTCCTGGCAGCCCAGGGTCGCTTCTCCCCCGATCCCGCAAGCGATTTCTACAACAAGTACCCGGTCGATATCGACCTGTGCCAGCGCTTCGGCATCAACGGTATCCGCGTCTCCATCGCTTGGAGCCGTATCTTCCCCAGTGGCACCGGCGAGATCAACCCCGAGGGTGTTGCCTTCTATCACGAGCTTTTCGCCACCTGCAACAAAGCTGGCGTTATCCCCTATGTCACGCTCGATCACTTCGATACGCCCGAGGCCTTTTACCAGAACGGCGGCGAGGGCTTCCTGACGCGCACGACGATCGACGCCTTTGTCGAGTACGCCAAGTTCTGCTTTGCCGAGTTCACCGAGGTCAAGCACTGGTTCACCTTTAACGAGATTCCCGCGACCGCCGAGGGCAGCTTTATCGTCGGCAACTGGCCGCACGGCGAGAAGTATCGCCTGGACAAGGCCTTCCAGCTCATGCACAACATGATGGTGGCCCACGCCAAGGCTGTCGTCGCCTTCCATGAGGGCGGCTTTGAGGGCGAGATCGGCATTGTCCAGAACCTGGAGCCCAAGTATCCCCTCGATCCCAACAGCGCTGCCGACTGCGAGGCAGCTCGCATGGCCGATGTCATCAACAACCGCTGGGTACTCGACGCCACCTTCCGCGGCCACTATGCAGCTGATACCTTGGAGGCTGCGACCAAGCTGGCCCATATCGCCGGCGGCGAGCTCGACATCCGCGACGAGGACATCGCCGCGCTGACCGCCGCGCTCCCCTACAACGATTGCCTGGGCGTCAACACCTACAAGTGCCAGTTCCTGCGTGCTGCCGAGGGCGAAAACGACATCAACCACAATGGCACCGGCGACAAGGGCTCCTCGCGCTGGTTCCTCAAGGGCGTTGGTGAGTCATGCGTGCGCGAAGGCGTTCCCACCACCGATTGGGACTGGATCATCTATCCCGAGGGCCTGTACGACCTGCTGCTCCGCATTAAGAACGATTACCCCAACTACAAGAAGATCTACATCACTGAGAACGGCATGGGCTATAAGGACGACTTCGAGGACGGCTTTATCGATGACGCCCCTCGCATCGACTACATGCGTCAGCATCTCGCGTGGATCCTCAAGGCAATCGACGGCGGCGTGAACGTCGACGGCTACTTTGTGTGGTCGCTGCAGGATCAGTTCTCCTGGACCAACGGCTATAACAAGCGTTACGGCCTGTTCTACATCGACTTTGAGACCCAGAAGCGCTATCCCAAGGCGAGCGCGTACTGGTACAAGAACGTCGCGGAGACCGGCCTGCTCATGGCCTAGTTTCCGCCGCATACCCCCTGTCGGCCGCATGAGAATCCCTCCACGGGTTCACATGCGGCCTATATGTTTTGGCTCGGTTCGAACAGGCCGTTTGTCTCGATCTGTAACATCTAGCAGGGGTTTTCGGTCCCAGCTGTTACAGATCGAGACAAACAGGACGTCCGGT
>CALKBB010000079.1 GCA_937989795.1 uncultured Collinsella sp.
CGCCGCAAAAGCGACGAGCTTTTTCCTCCCCTTATGAAACCCCTCTGGTTGCGTGAGGCTATTCAGCGCTCTCGGTGGTCAGAGGACGAACATGCACAAAGCGGCGATAGCCCTTGTTGCGACGGGTGCTCTTCGTGAATTCCACGGTGCCCTCGCACAGTGCGAACAGGGTGTCGTCTTTGCCACGGCCGACGTTCTCGCCGGGATGGAAGTGGGTGCCACGCTGGCGAACGATGATGTTGCCGGTGATGACGTGCTCGCCACCGAAGCGCTTCACGCCAAGTCGCTGGGAATGAGAGTCGCGGCCGTTACGGGTGGAGCCAAGACCTTTTTTATGAGCCATGAGTAATCTACCTACCTTCTAAACTAACTAGCCGATGCTCTCGATCTTCAGACGAGTGTGGAGCTGGCGATGGCCGCGCAGCTTCTTGTAGTTCTTGCGCTTCTTGAACTTGAAGACCAGCTGCTTCTCGCCCTTGAACTGCTCAACGATCTGAGCGGTAACCTTGGCCTTGGCCAGCTTGTCGGGATCGGTGACGATCTTCTTACCATCGTTGAGGAAGATAACCGGCAGGGTGACCTTGTCGCCCTCATTGCCCTCGATCTTCTCGACGGTGATGACATCGTCGGTGGCGACCTTGTACTGCTTGCCGCCCGTGTTAACGATTGCGTACATGTTTACTTGCCCTTCATGCATCAGTTAGTGCAACAGCCGAATATAGTAGCAGGCGATAATACCCCCGTCAACGAGTATGTGGAGCAAATCCACAAGTTCGCACAGGTATGGGGCTGACGAGTCGGCCCTCGTCGTCCTCGCATGCTTGATTCTGACGCTCGACATCGTAGGAGCAGATGGTCACGAGGTCTTGCATACCGGTGGAAACAATAGGTGCATCGACGCCCGGGGTCAAGCCCTGCAACAAAACATCAGCGGCAGAAAGCAAAATTTCCGGACGCATGGAGCCCTCGTTATCGGCATGGGTGTCGAGCATGAGCACCAGATGGTCCGGGCGCTCCCCTGCCGTGAGCTCATAACCCACCAGAGTGTGGTCAAGGTCTAGGCGCTTGCTCTTCTTACCGCGTGCGTAGTCGATGCCGTGCCCCGCGCGCAGCGTATCGATAGCGCGACGCACCTCGTCGGCGGAGGCCGGCGCGTCGGGATTCAGATGCAGGTCGATGCGGTACGACAGACGCGTGAGTTGCGCCGTCAGCGCCGGCGTGCGCACGTCGATGTATGCCGCCTCTATGGGGGCCAGATCGGCCGGAGATGCCGCCGCCAGGCGCTCAAACGCCTCGTCGAGTGCAACGAACTCGGTCATAAACAAGTCATACCACTCGCAAGTCGACGACGTGCCCACCGGCAGCGCCGACGAAAAGCCCACGCGCATGTGCGGAGAGAAGCCCTGCGTCACGGCATAGGGCAGCCCCGCGCGACGCACGATGCGCTCAATGGTATGAATCACTTCGAGATGGCCCAGGTACTTAAGACGGTCGCGCTTGCCATAGCGAACACGAAGCCTAAAGAGCGTGAGGTTGTCGGTCAAGCGCTCACTCATGCGCGATCACCCATCAATACATTCTTGGCGTGGAGCGTGGGGCAGATTCCGCAGCCGGTACACGACGTGCGGGTGCAGTCGGGGGTCGTGACGCCCTCCAGCGAGCGGCGGTACTCGCGCTCGAGAAAGCCGCGGGAGCAGCCGGGGCTCACGTGCTCCCAGGGCAGGCGCCAGTCCAGCTCGTAGGGCAGGTGCACGAGCTCATTGAGGTCGATGCCGTTTTTGGCGGCGGCTGACTTCCAGTTATCGAGCGAGAAATGCTCCACCCAGGCGTCAAAGCGCGAACCGGCACGCCAGGCATCGATGATGACAGGCGTCATGTCACGGCCGGCGCGAGACAGCGCAGCCTCGACAAGCGAGGTCTCGGCATCGTGGTAGTGCACGCGGACCGCACGGTTGCGAACGCTCGTGATGAGGAGCTTCTGACGGCGCTTGACGTCGTCGTAATCGAGCTGCGGGCACCATTGGAACGGCGTGGCGGCCTTGGGGATAAACACCGAAACCGAGATGGACACCGAGATGGAGCCGCGACGCGCCTTGGGAACCACGGAGCGGCCGAGCTCGAGCACATGGTCGGCGAGGTTGGCGATGGCCACGATATCCTCGTCGCGCTCACCGGGAAGGCCCATCATAAAGTAGAGCTTCATGCGGTTCCAGCCGGCCTCGAAGGCCGCCTTGGCCGCACGGCCCAAATCCTCCTCGGTCACATTCTTGTTGATGATGTCGCGCATGTGCTGACTGCCGGCTTCGGGGGCAAACGTCAGACCGCCCTTCTTTTCGCCGGCGACCGACTCGGCCATGTCCACGCCAAACGAATCCAGGCGCTGCGAGGGAATGGACACGCGAATGCCCGTATCCTCCAGACGGCAGTTGAGCCTACCGAGCACATCGCGGATGCAGGAGTGATCGGTGGTCGAAAGCGAGGTAAGCGACACCTCGTCATAGCCAGTCTTTTCCAGACCCTGGATCACAGAGGACACGATCTGGTCGGCCGAGCGCTCGCGCACCGGACGATAGGTCATGCCGGCCTGGCAAAAACGGCAGCCGCGGGCACAACCGCGCAGAATCTCGATAGACAGGCGATCGTGAACGAGCTGCGCGTAGGGCACGCACGACTGCGACAGCGGATTCGTGGCGCCGAAATCCTCGACGACGCGCTTGTAGACCACGGTCGGCGCATCCTTGCCTTCACGCGGCACGGTGTAGCCATGCGGCGAGCAGGGCTCGTCGTGACGAACCTCATAGAGCGACGGCACGTAGTTGCCGGCAATGGATGCGAGCTGCTCAACAATCTGCGCGCGGGACCCCTTCGTCACGCAGGCGGCGATGCAGCTGGCAGGTCTCGAGCAGCGATTCCTCGCCCTCACCGATGAGGATGGCATCGAAGAAGGCCGCGTACGGCTCGGGGTTGTACACCGAGGGGCCGCCGGCGATGATAATGGGGTCGTCCTCGGTACGGTCGGCCGCTAACAGCGGAATGCCAGCGAGGTCGAGTGCCTCGAGGAAGTTGGTGACGGCCATCTCATGCGGCACGTGCATACCGACGATATCGAACGAGGCCACAGGCGCCGCACCCTCGAGCGACAGCAGCGGAATCCCCGCCTCGCGCATGGCATCGCCCATATCGGGCCACGGCACATAACCGCGCTCACAGGAGATGCCCTCGGCCTGGTTAAGGATGTTGTACAGGATGGCAATACCCTGGTTGGGCAGGCCAACCTCGTACACGTCCGGGTAAATCATGCAGCAACGATAGTCGGCATCGGCCTTGGAGAGCGTACCCCACTCGTGGTCGATATAGCGACTCGGCTTTTCGACCTTTGCGAGCAGCGGCTCAATCAAGTGAAAACAGTCTTGGTACACAGCGCGCAAAAGAAACCCCTAAGCAGCGAGATCGGATGCGTCCTCAAAGGGACCCATAGGACGAGTAGCGCCGGCGACCGTAGTCACCATGTCGCGGACGCGCGAGAATGTGGCGGCAACCGCCTCATTCGCACGGCCGTAGTCGATATCGCGCTCGTACAGCGAAACGAGCGCACGACCCATGCCATAGGTGCCCGCGGCGGCGGTCAGCGCCTTGACGGCAAACCCAATATGCGGCGTCTGCTTTACCAGGGCGCGGGTAACGGCACGGATCACCAGACCACCGGCAAGCACGCCCGCGACCTCATAGCCGCGCTCGGGCTTAATACCACGCCCAAAGATGGCCGCGAGCTCAAAGAGCATGCCCACCTGCGCCAGCGCCATAACGGGATAATCGGCCCCCGGCAAAAACACCAACGCACCCGTCACCATATTGGTAAGCGCGCACGAGGTGATAATGCGGTTGGCGGCAGCGATACGCATAAAGGCAAAGTTCGCCGCAAAGGCCGTCTCCTTGTCCGTGCGATCGAGAATCCAGCGGGCAAGCGTCTCGAGCAGATACGTCTTATCGGTTGCCGCTACCACGCCGAGCATGGGCGTGGACTCCTGGATAAAAGGCACCTCGACAGCGGACTCGGCAAGCACGCACACGGGGGCGCCGGCAATCACGAGCTCCTGCACGGCACTCTCAAGACGGTCAGACCCGCACGAAAGCACCAGCACCACATCGGTATCGGTCTTTGGAGCAATTCGCTCCTCCCCCAGACGCTCGACGCGCACAATGCCCGAGGTCGTCTGCGGCACAAA
>CALKBB010000080.1 GCA_937989795.1 uncultured Collinsella sp.
CGCCGAAGAGGCCGCCCCTGTCGCCGAGGCCGCCGCGAACCCTGAGTTCGCGCCGGAGCCCAATGACCACCTGGCCGCCATGATGCGCCGCAGCGCCCGCCGCGAGGAGGCCTACGTGCCCACCTCGCAGCTTCGCCGCTTTACCTTGCCCGATTCGGCGCCCATCATGCGCCGCGTCATGGGCTTTCTGTCCGATCAGGCCCGCGCGCTCATCCACGCCGGCGTGTCGCGCGACCGCATCTGCATCGATCCGGGCCCGGGCTTTGGCAAGACGGCCAACGAGGATATCGTCATCCAGCGCGAGACCGCCAAGATGGCGTCGCTTGGCTATCCGCTCATGTGCGCCGTGTCACGCAAGCGTTTTGTGGGCGCCGTCTCGGGCGTGACCGAGGCCGCCGCGCGCGATGCCGCCACGTTTGGCGTGTGCCTGGGCGCCATCCAGGCCGGTGCCAACATCGTGCGCGTGCACGACGTCACCGGTTTTGCGCAGTTCCTGAACGGTTACTGGGCTGTTGCTAAGCCGCAGCCGCGTCGCGCGTTTGTGGCCGTGGGCTCCAACCTGGGGCATCGTTGCGACAACATCCGCGCCGCGCGCGACATGATCGCCGAGATCCCGCTCACCTGTGTGTCCAACTGCTCGCGCATCTACGAGAGCGAACCGGCCTATGAGACGCGCCAGGACGCCTTTGCCAACGCCGTCATCGAGATCAAGACCGAGCTGGCGCCGCTGGTGCTGCTCGACGAGCTTATGAAGATCGAGGCCGAGCTGGGCCGCGACCGCTCCAAAAAGGCCAAGGTCAACGGCCCGCGCACCATCGACCTGGACCTGCTGTGGATGGACGGCGAGACCCACGGCGGCAAAAAGCTGCGCCTGCCGCATCCGCTGATCGGCGAACGCGACTTTGTGTTGGTGCCGCTCGAGGACCTGATGCACGACCCAGCGCGGTTCTTCCGCTACAACGGCGTCGAGGTCAAGGAGCCCGAGGACCGCGTGGGCCATATCGTGGGCGAATTGGGGCGTATGTAGATGATCGAGATGAATGCTGTTGCCGCCGGCACCGAGCTCGACGCCGCGCGCGACGCGGGCCGCGAGGGTGTGTCCGCGGGCTGGTGCGCTTGGAGCGCGGGCGAGGAGTCGTTGACGTTTTCGCTGGTCGTACGCCCGGATGTGAATATGCATGCCTTCCACGGCCTGCCGTTTGTGGCGGCGATGGGCATGATGGACGCGCTTGTGGGCACGGCGTCGGCGCCGGGGCTGGGCCTTGCCGGCAAGGTGGGCATTGAGTGGCCGAGCAATATCGTGTGCGGCGCGCCCGCGTTTGAGACGTCGTTCGCGCGCGTCGCCGTCAACGGCGGTGCTGGTGCCGCGGGCATGTTCGGTGCCGTGACGGTGGATGTTGAGCGTTCGGCGTTGAGCGAGCTCGGTGTGGACGTGGCCGACGAAGCGCTGATCGAGGCGCTGGCCGTCGCCGTGCTGACCCGTGTGGACACCTGGGCGGCTGTTGCCAACACGCCGCAGGGCGCTGCCGGTCCGCTGGCCCCCGTGCTGGGCGAGTACTTCGATATGGTGCCGCTGCTGGGACGCCAAGTTGCGGCGGTGTCGCCCAACGGTTTGCCGCTTGCGGTTGGTGTGTTTGCGGGTCTGGACATCTGGGGCCGCGCGACCATCAAGACCGATGCCGGCGAGCAGGAGTTTCCGCCCGAGGCCGTACGGATTCGCGGGCTGTAACGCGAGACATCCGCGCCCAAAGATAACGATGACAACAGAAGCTCTCCTCGGCTTGCACCGGGGAGGGCTTTTGCGTGACTGCAGTGCGGCATCTCGGCCCTATTCCTCAAAATTGAAAATTGTTCAGTTTTGAGGAATAGGCTTGGCGAACGTTTGCGGGGGCTGTGGCATCGGGCATGCTCGACTTAAGCCCCTGCTCTATCCCAGCTCCTGCATGCGGCGGTAGATTTCGCAGATGCCCTTAATGGTGAGCTGTCCGTCGACCACGTCGAAGGCATCGGTCGAATCGGCGACGATGCCGGCGAGACCGCCCGTGGCGATAACGGTCGCATCGTCGCGGCCCAGCTCGCGCTTCATGCGCGCGACCAGGCCCTCGGCCATGGCGGCAGCGCCCACCACGGCGCCGACCTTGATGCACTCCTCGGTATCGCGGCCGATGGCGTGCTCGGGCGCCTCGAGCGGAACGCTGGCGAGCTTGGCGGCTCGGGCGGCGAGCGCGTCCATCGAAATGCGGATGCCCGGCGCAATCGCTC
>CALKBB010000081.1 GCA_937989795.1 uncultured Collinsella sp.
CGATTCCCATGACCTTTGCCGGCATCATCCTCGTGTTCTAGCGATTGGAGCTTAGTCATGGATATCAAGACAATTGGCGTTGAGGAATGGCTCAACGTTTGGGAGAAGAGCGCTACGTGGGACATTGCCCAGTCGACGATCTCATCGCTGACCATGGGCGAGCTTCGCGCGCTCGACGAGCAGGACGGCGCTACGTTCTACGAGCGTCTGGATCGCGAGAAGATGAACTACGGCTGGATCGAGGGTTCGCCGGAGTTTAAGGCCGAGGTCGCCAAGCTGTATCGTTGCGAGGTCAATCCCGATCACATTCTGCAGACCAATGGCTGCACGGGCGCTAACCTCAACGCCATCATGGCTGTGGTCGAGCCCGGCGACCACGTTATCGCCGAGTGGCCCACCTACGCGCCGCTCTACGAGATTCCGCGTACGCTCGGTGCCGAGGTCGAGTTTTGGGAGCTTCGCGAGGAGCTCGGATGGAAACCCGATATCGATCAGCTCAAGCGCCTCGTTCGCCCCAACACGAAGCTCATCTGCATCAATAACGCATCGAACCCCATCGGTACGGTGCTTGATGCCGATACGCTCGGGCAGATTGCCGAGATTGCCCGTTCGGTGGGCGCCTACGTGCTGTGCGACGAGGTGTATCTGCCGCTCGAGAACACCGAGTCCTTTATGTCGATGGCCGACGTGTATGAGAGGGCCATTGTCACCAACTCGGTGTCTAAGACCTATTCGACGCCTGCAGCCCGCGTGGGCTGGGTCGTTGCGGACGAAGAGGTGTCCAACCGCATCCGTACCTATCGCGATTACACCATGATCTGCGGTGGCGTGTTTAACGATGCTTTGGCGACCTACGTGCTCGAGCACAAGGACAAGATTCTCGAGCGCAACCGCAAGATCGTGTTTGGCAACCGCGATATCGCGCAGGCTTGGATCGATACGCAGCATCGCGTTTCCTGGACGGCTCCGCGGGGCGTGTCTACCTCGTTTATCCAACTGGATATTCCCGAGGACGATGAGGAGTTCTGCAAGCGCCTGCTGTCCGAGAGGGGAGTGCTGCTGGTACCCGGTAGCCGCTTTGAGCTTCCCTGCGGAGCGCGCCTGGGCTACTGCGCGAGCGAAGATGTTCTTCGCGAGGGTCTGAGGCTTCTGGGCGAGGCACTGGCCGAGTTCGATCGCTAGTCCCTTGGGGTTCTCGAAGGCCTAAACCTTACTGGGCCCTAGGTGTACCGAATGCAGACCCGCTCCCTTTTGGGGAACGGGTCTGTTTGTCTTTGCCGCCGGAAAAGACAAGTTGTTACAAATGGAGACGCAAGATCTATCGGGTATTCGACGGGCCTTATACTGAGCTTCCGGTGAACGGTATCCAACGTCTGGTAAACGGTAACCTGTTTGCCAAAAATGAATAGGACGAACTTTATTCTGAATAAAAATCAAAATGGTTGAGACACAGCAAGAATTGCGAATTCTATTCATATCGTTGCGCGAAATATGCAATTTGAGGGTGGTTTAACAAAGGTTAGTTTCAATTGATCTTGCGGTTAAAAAGCGTTTAAGCACGTAAATCCACTTTATTTAATCAAAGTATGCCATGCGTGAAGTATATGTGTATGCCGTTCACCCCTCATATAAAACCGTTAAGGGGCGAGGTGGAAGTATGGACTGATTTTGGATATAAATATGTCGTCAGCAATAACGCCTCACACGGAGGGGCGCTAACGAATCGGCCCTGACAGGGGCCCGAAAGAAAGGTAGGAGGCCATGACGAAA
>CALKBB010000082.1 GCA_937989795.1 uncultured Collinsella sp.
GGACGGAGGGGCCGGATATAAGGTTTATCGCGAGTTCCGCACGCAAAGAAGGCCACTTAATGTGGCCTTCGTCTTGCGCAGGACTGTAGAGCAGGAAACCTTATATCCGGCCCCTCCGTCCGGGGACCGCGCCGTACCAGCTACAGCGTCATGTTCGGATCGGCGTCGACGTCGAACGGCGAGATTTCACCTCGGTCGAATTTACGGCGAGCGACCTCCGCGATCATGGCGGCGTTATCGGTACAGGCAGACAAGGGCGGCACCGTTACGCGAATCCCCTGACGCCCAAGCTTCTTGATCATCATCTCGCGCAGATGCGGGTTGGCCGAGACGCCGCCACCGATGCAGTATTCCTTGCATCCGGTAGCGTGCAATGCGTTTTTGGCCTTCTTGTACTGCACGTCAAAGACAGCTGCCTCAAACGAAGCTGCCAGATCGGGCAGGTGAATCGTGCGCCCGGCCTTGGTCTCCTGTTCAATGTAGAGCGTCACAGCGGTTTTAAGGCCCGAAAGCGAGAAGCGATAGTCTCCCCTGCTGTTAAGCGCACGGGGGAAATCGATCGCCTTGGGGTTGCCCGTCTCGGCCAGCTTGGAAATGATGGGGCCACCGGGATAGCCCAGACCCAACGCCTTGGCTACCTTGTCGAAGGCCTCGCCCACAGCGTCGTCGAGCGTCTCACCGAGCACCTCGTAGTCGCCCCACGCCTTCACGTGCACGAGCATGGTGTGCCCACCCGAGACAAGCGTGAAGATAAACGGCGGTTTGAGGTCGGGTTGCGCCAGCAGGTTGGCAAACAGGTGCCCCTCCAGATGGTTGACGCATACGAGCGGCTTACCGGCAGCGTAGGCAAAGCCTTTGGCAAAGGCAACGCCCACCACGAGGGCGCCCACCAGGCCCGGACCCTGTGTCACGCCCACGGCGGCAAGCTCGCTGGGAGCAATGGCTCCACCCTCAAGACCAAGCGATGCTGCGGCATCCTCGAGCGCCGCATCCACGACACTCACAATCACCTCAACGTGTTTGCGCGAGGCGATCTCGGGCACCACGCCGCCAAAGCGGGCATGAAAATCAATCTGTGTCGACACCTGGTTGGCCAGCATATTGCCATCCGCATCGATAATCGCCACGGCCGTCTCGTCGCAGGAACTCTCGATAGCGAGCACCAGGCGGCGGCGCTCAATTTCGGCGCGCTCCCCCTCGGAGCGCCCAGGCGCAGGCAGCGGCCATACGCGTTGCTCGGCTGCCGTCGGCTCGGGCGAGGCGTTATCGACCGGAAGTACGAGGGGAAGTGGGGCCGTCATGACGATGGCGTCTTTGCCGACACCGTAGTAGCCACGACGACGACCCACCTCGGTAAAGCCCAGAGCGGCATAGAGCGCAATCGCGCCCTCGTTGCCGTCCTCGACCTCGAGCGAAGCCGTGGTGCAGCCGAGCATCTGGGCATCATAGCTCACATGCGACAGCAGCTTGCGGGCAATGCCCTCACGGCGATGTGCCGAGTCGACGGCGACATCCAGAATCTGCACATCACCGTCCACGACCATACCGCCGGCAAGGCCCAGCAGCTTGCCGTCGTCGTGTGCCACCCACCAACTACGCGGCGCAGCGACGTCCTCGCCCAGTTCGGACAGGAACATGCCCGGCGTCCACGCCTCGTGTCCGGCACCTTCAAAGCAGGCAGCCTCTAGCGCGCTCGCGCCCTCGGCATCCGCCGCGCCCATGGGACGGAACTGCAGATGACGACCGGCGAGCTCATCGGCAACGCCCGTAATTTCGCTCTGCGCACTCTCGGCAAGACCAAGACGCTTGCGCTCGTTTTCCTCGGCATCCGAAAGGCGCGTGTAAATCGGCAGGACGCGAGCCGGATCGCCGTCACCCGCAGCGTGCGCGAGCAGCAAGCCCTCGCCCGAAGGCCACCACAGGTCGCGCTCCACGCAGCGGGCGGTCTCGTCCTCACCCAGCAGCTTGCCATAGCGCACGAGACCGTCACCGGTCAGCTGAACCTGGTCCCAGTCCGCTGCTCGGCGCCACTCATCGAGCGCCACGGCGGCCTTGACCACGTGTTCGCGCTCAAATTGACGCTCGGGACCCTCATCGCCCAGCATATATAGTGCCGGATATACCTCACCGCGCATGGCATCGGCCAAGATACCAAGCTTGCCGCGCACGCCAGCCTTCCACGCCGTCCAAGCGCAAGCGTCGAGCGTCGACACGCCCAGCAGCGGAACATTGGCACCGCGCGCGAGGCCCTTGGCAGTGGAGATGCCGATGCGCACACCCGTAAACGACCCCGGGCCGCGGCCGACCACGTAGCAACCAACATCGCTGCGATCCAGACCGACTTGAGCCAGCACGCCATCAACGGTATTCACGAGCTCAACGTTGGCGTGACGGCGACACATGTGGTCGCCACTCACGAGCTTCGTCTCGCCCGTCTGCCCATCAATCCAGCTTGCCGCGCAGGCAAGCATGTCGGTCGAGGTATCGAGCGCCACCACCAGCGCGTTGTCGTTATGCAAGCTCATCTTGTACAGCCTTATCAATCAAATGGGAAAGCTCCATTGCGCGGTCACCGTGCGCCTCGAGCGTTATCGTTCGCACATCACTGTCGCCCTCATCACGCTTGAGCGTCACCGAAAGATACTCATCCGTCAGCTCGTCTTGGAATTGTTCGCCCCATTCCAGCAGGCAAGCACCCTCATAGCCCAGCACATCGAAAATGCCCGTATCCTCGAGCTCGTAGGCATGCTCCAGACGGTATAGATCAAAGTGAAACAGCGGAATACGGCCTTGATCATGAACGGCCATGAGCGCAAACGTAGGGCTCGTAACCATATGCTCATCGCCCAGCCCGCGCGAGACGCCCTTGGTAAAGTGAGTTTTGCCCACCCCCAGGCCACCGGTCAGGATGAGCACATCGCCGTCCTCAAGGCACGGTGCAATTAGCTCGCCAAAGTACTCCGTATCGGCAGCGCAAGTCGTTTTGTAAGTACCTACCCCCAGGCGCTCCAGGGACATATATGCTCCTTATTATTCCGAGGCGTCCTCTGGTGCGGGATGTCGCTCCAGATAGTCGCCCAGCATCTTAAAGTCTTCCTCCAGCAGTTCCTGCCACGCCGGATTGCGTAGCGCTGCTGCCGGATGGAACGTGGGCATTACTACAAAATGCCCCATCTGGTGGAACCTGCCGCGCAGCTTAGTAATGCGAATCTCGGTCTTAAGCACAAAGTGCGTCGCGGGGTTGCCGAGCGTCACGATAATATCGGGCCAGATGCTTCGAATCTGCTCACGCAAAAACGGCGAGCAAGCCAGCACTTCCTCGGGACGTGGATTGCGGTTTCCCGGCGGGCGGCACTTAAGCACGTTGGCAATGTAGACGTCTTCGCGTTTGAGCCCCGCCAGCGACAAAATGCCGTTGAGGTCCTCGCCTGCCGCCCCCACAAAGGGCTCGCCCTGCAAATCCTCATTGCGGCCCGGCGCCTCGCCAATAAACATCACACGAGCGCGGGGGTTTCCCACGCCAAACACGATATTGTGACGCGACTGGTAGAGCTGGCAGAGGTGACAATCGCCCAGAACGGCCTCAATTTCCTCGAGTGCGACCTCACGTGGTGCCTGATGGGTATGGCCGGGGATGTGCATGACGCCCATAGCGGCTCCTACACGTAGACCTTGTCGAGACGCATGCCAAAGCCGCAGGCGACCTCGTAGTTAATCGTTCCGCGCAGTCGGGCCATCTCGTCCATAGTGATCTCGGCATCGCCATCGCGGCCGACAATAATCATCTCGTCACCATACTCGGCCTCGGGAATCTCGTGTGCCGGGTTGGACTGAATGGCGACCATAAACTGGTCCATGCAGATATTGCCAACCTGATGCACGCGCTCGCCGCGATACAGCACATCCATACGATTGGAAAGCGTACGCGATAGGCCATCGGCATAACCGATCGGCAGCGTGCAGATCTGAACGCGCGTACGCGGTACGCGGTAGGTAAAACCGTAGCCCACGCCCTCACCCATCGCAGGGTGTGCCACGCGCGTCACACGCGCATGGACGCTCATAACGGGATCAAGCTGCATCACGCGGCCACTCAGCTCGCACGGCTGCATGCCATACAAGCCAACGCCGGCGCGAATCATATCAAAATGCATCGAGGGGTCGAGCATCGAGGACGGCGTGTTGGCGCAGTGCACGATACCGCACTCAAAACCCGCATCCTTAATGGCTTGAACGGCCTCGGTAAAGCGCTGACACTGCAGCTTGTAGTCCCAGCCCGAAGGTTCATCGGCCGTGGCGAAGTGCGTAAATACGCCGTCGCACTGAATACCGCGATGGAAATTTATACCGCGGACAAAGTCGAGCACCTGCGTGTAGTGAACGCCGATACGATTCATGCCCGTCTCGATGGCGAGATGATACTTGCCCACTTTGCCCGCCGCGACGGCACATTCGCCATACGCAAGAGCAAAGTCAGACGTATAGACCGAGGGCATGATATCAAACTCGAGCAACGTCGGAATGGCCTCGATAGGCGGCTCGCTTAGGATGAGGATGGGTTTCGTAATCCCGCCCTGTCGGAGCTCAACGCCCTCGTTAACCGTCGCCACGGCAAACATGTCGGCACCGGCCGAATACATGATCTTGGCGCACTCAACAGCTCCATGGCCATAAGCATCGGCCTTGACCACGCAGCACAGGCGCTGACGTGGATTCAGCAAGTTCTTGTAGGCCCTCGTGTTACGACGGAGCGCCCCACGGTCGATCTCGACCCAGGACCAGCGCGTCAAATCGGCTTTATTCATGATTAGTCATCCGACCCTTCGTCCATGATTCCCAGATCTTCGAGCGCATCCTTTGCCGCCAGCTCCATGGCAGGACCGATCAAGTCGATAAGATCGGTCGCGATAACGCTCTTCTCACCATACTCCGTCGCCGCGGCAAAACCGGCGTAGCTGTGAAGTGCGACGGCGTACGAATACAGCAACTCCCAACGATCCATCTCGTCGCGCATGGTGGCAAGCGTGCCGGCCAAAATACCCGCGAGAACATCACCCGAACCGGCAGTTGCTAGAGAAGCCGGACCCGAGAGCGGCAGCAACACACGCTCAACGCCACAGATAGCCGTCGTCGGCCCCTTGGCAATGACCACCAGATTGTCGGAGCCTGCAGCCCAGACAACCTTCTGCGCGGCCGCAATCGCGGTACCAAGGTCGTTCACCTCGTCACCGGCAACCAGACGCGAAAGCTCACGATAGTGCGGCGTCATAACCAACGGCTGCTCGCGACGATACATCTCGGGGTTACTATCAATACCGTCAATGGCAATCTTAGCAAGGCAGTTGAGTGCATCGGCGTCCAAAATAAGCGGCACATCAAGCTCGAGCAAGCCCGAAACCACCTGCATAGCGCCGGCAGATGTCGTCATACCGGGACCGCACAGTACGCAGCTGTACTTCTTTGCAATCTCGCACACCGTCATGCGCGCAGCGGCGCCAAAGGAGCCGCGGGAATCAGACGGAATAGCAAAGACGGGAATCGAAGGAAGTGCAATGCGAATAAGATTAGCGCAGGCGTCAGGAGCCGCGACTGCCACGTAACCAGCACCCGCGCGAGCTGCAGACTTGGCCGCCATAATGGCAGCACCAGGATATTGCGCAGATCCGGCGACAATAAGCACAGAGCCACGGGAATACTTATCGATATTCGTAGGTAGTGGAGCAAAGTAATCAACTAAGTCACCGGGCTCGACAATCTCGGCGGCGTGGTCGACATCATCGATGACCTCGTCAAGACGGTCGTAAAGATTGCCGCAGATCAAATCGCCAGCATACTCAGGGCCATCGGCGCTATACAAACCAATCTTGGGCGCAATCATCGTCACCGTATGCTCGGCACGAATGCAGTCGTCATCAACAACGCCCGTCTCGGCATTCAGGCCCGAGGGGACATCAATGGATACGACACAGTCGGCGCATTCATTGACCGTAGGAATCCAGATGGAGAACGGCGCACGCAGATTCCCGTGAAAACCGGTACCAAAAATGGCATCGACAACAACATCGGCCTTATCGATCAAAACCTCGAGTTCATCACGCGAGGGGCCGACGCAAACGTGCACATCGCGGCCGGCAGTACGACGAGCAACATGACGTGCCAGAGCAGCAGGAATCTCATCCGGTTCAACCGGAGAAACGATATCCACGTCCACACCCTTATGGCTCAGGATATCGGCGGCAACCCAACCGTCGCCGCCATTATTACCAAAACCGACCAGAACGAGAACCCGATCGGGATTGAGCTTCAAGACCTCGTTGGCGGCAAACTCACCCGCTAGCTCCATAAGCTCGGCCTTCGAAGTCCCTTCGCGTTCGATGATATCCTCGAGACGAACGACTTCTTCGGTACTCAAAACCGGTTTCATCTATGCTCCTAGCGTATCTTGCGAAGCATCGCCCAGGTGCTCCGTCAATGCTGAATTCTGCAGCTGCTCAAGCTCATCTAAAACAGAGCGAGCCTCTTTAAATGTCTGCGCTACGCGTTTCTTGGTGCTCACCTTTTCCTCTTTTGGCTTAGGCCGAGCATCTTCGGTAATCGCGATGGCATTCGCAACGGCCAAGTCTCCTGTAAGCGTAATGGAAAGAGCGACTTCAACAACACCCAGTTCTTGAGCGATCTCGAGAGCACGGCCCGAAAGCAGCGCCTTCGGTTTGCCGAGTTTATCACGCGTAACCGAAACATCCTTGCGACCCACGCCTTGACTAAAACCCGTGCCGAGAGCTTTAAGTACCGCCTCGCGCGAAGCAAAGCGGCTCGCATAGTGAGCAGCGGGACGCGATGATGCATCGCAATACGCACGCTCTTCTTCGGTAAACACACGCCGAGCAAACGACGGCGTCTTTTCAAGAATTGATTTCATGCGGGAAATCTCGACGATATCAACGCCGATACCAGCTTCAGCCATGTTCACCTCCATATCGCACAGACTAAGTTATTGTAGCCCGTTCGCAGAAGATGCGACAAACGAGGGTTATAAAACACAGCTACTATGTGAGACAAAAGCCCGTAAACGCAAAAAAGGGGGAGGCCGCGAGGCCTCCCCCTTCTCCATTTTCGCTGACGGCCCGGTGCCGTCCACCGGTCAGCGGCGCCCTGGCCTCCCACGGGCTGACCCCGCAGTACTCTCGGCGCGATGGGGCTTAGCTTCCGGGTTCGGAACGGGACCGGGCGTGCCCCCCATGCTCTGGCCGCTGACCGGTGGGCGGCGCCCACCGTTCTCGGTGTCCGGTGTCTCTCTCACGTGCCCTGGGGGCCGCATGGCGCATAGGAAAGGTCTGACTCGGGGGCATCCTCGTGCCCGGACCGCGCAAGAGCGCTGGGTCCCGCGGGCCGCGAGGTGCGGTTCCGGAAGAGCTCGGGCGATTAGTGCGGCTCGGCTGAGGACGTCGCCGTCCTTGCACCTGCCGTCTATCGACCAGGTAGTCTACCTGGGCCCTTACCGGAAGGAGAACTAATCCCTGGAACGGCTTCCCGCTTAGATGCCTTCAGCGGTTATCCGCGCCGCACGCGGCTACCCGGCCGTGCCGTTGGTCGACAACCGGTTCACCGGAGGTGCGTCCACCCCGGTCCTCTCGTACTGGGGGCAGCCTCCATCGATTCTCCTGCGCCCACGGAGGATAGGGACCGAACTGTCTCACGACGTTCTGAACCCAGCTCGCGTACCGCTTTAATGGGCGAACAGCCCAACCCTTGGGACCTGCTCCAGCCCCAGGATGCGATGAGCCGACATCGAGGTGCCAAACCTTGCCGTCGATGTGGACTCTTGGGCAAGATCAGCCTGTTATCCCCGGAGTACCTTTTATCCGTTGAGCGACGGCCCACCCACTCGGGGCCGCCGGATCACTAGAGCCTGCTTTCGCACCTGCTCGGCTTGTGGGCCTCGCAGTCAAGCCCGCTTGTACTCTTGCATTCAAAAGGACGGTTGCCGACCGTCCCGAGCGGACCTTCGCGCGCCTCCGTTACCCTTTAGGAGGCGACCGCCCCAGTCAAACTGCCCGCCTGGCACGGTCCCCGAGCCGGTTGACGGCCTCGGGTTAGGACGCCGGTCGCGCGAGGGCAGTATTCCAAGGGCGGCTCCCCGGGGGCTGGCGCCTCCGGATCTTAGCCTCCTGCCTATCCTCTACACGCGGGACCAGCGGCCAATGCCAAGCTGCAGTGAAGGTTCACGGGGTCTTTCCGTCCTTCCGCGGGTAAGTCGCATCTTCACGACCAGTGCAATTTCACCGGGTCCATGGTCGAGACAGCGCCCAAGTCGTTGCGCCTTTCGTGCAGGTCGGAACTTACCCGACAAGGAATTTCGCTACCTTAGGACCGTTATAGTTACGGCCGCCGTTTACCGGGGCTTGGCTTCGGGGCTTCGCTCGAAAGCTAACCCCTCCGCGTGACCTTCCGGCACCGGGCAGGCGTCAGACCCTATACGTCGCCTTGCGGCTTCTGCAGAGTCCTGTGTTTTTGGTAAACAGTCGCTTGGGCCTCTCCACTGCGGCCCGCCTCCGCTCCCCGGGCAAGCCGGTTCACGTACGCGCGGGCACCCCTTCTCCCGAAGTTACGGGGCCATTGTGCCGAGTTCCTTGACCATGGTTGACCCGATCGCCTCGGTATGTTCTACCCACCCACCTGTGTCGGTTTGCGGTACGGGCGCGCACGCGCCTGCCTAGGGGTTTTTCTAGGGACCTCGGGCTCACTCGCTTCGCTCAGTCGCTTCGTCCGGAGCCTCGCCCTCGTGCGGACCGGATTTCCCTGGTCCGCGGGCCGCGCTCCATCACGGGGACGTCCAGAACCCCGCCGAGCCACCCCCATCCGTCGCCCCGTCGGTCGTAGCGCCGCGTGCGCGGTGCAGGAATGTCTGCCTGCTGCGCGTCGGCTACGCCTTCCGGCCTCGCCTTAGCCCCCGACTGACCCTGGGAGGATTAGCCTTGCCCAGGAAACCTCGGGTTCACGGCGGACGAGTTACTCTCTCGTCTCTCGCTACTCATGCCAGCATTCTCACTCCCATGCGCTCCACCGTCGGTCGCCCTCCGGCTTCTCCGCCCATGGGAAGCTCCCCTACCGATTCTACTTAGGTAAAATCCCGCCGCTTCGGTGTCCAGCTTAGCCCCGTGTATTGTCGGCGCATGTCCACTCGACCAGTGAGCTGTTACGCACTCTTTGAATGGATGGCTGCTTCTAAGCCAACATCCTGGTTGTCTGGGCGGACGCACATCCTTTGCCACTCGGCTGGAACTTGGGGACCTTAGCGGGCGGTCCGGGCTGTTTCCCTCTCGAGCACACAGCTTAGCCCACATGCTCTGACTGCCGCGCTCTGGGCCGCCGGCATTCGGAGTTCGGTTGGATTCGGTAGGCGGCGAAGCCCCCTCGTCCATCCGGTGCTCTACCTCCGGCGGTGAACGCGCGACGCTAGCCCTAAAGCTATTTCGGGGAGAACGAGATATCTCCGGGTTTGATTGGCCTTTCACCCCTATCCGCAGGTCATCGCCGCCGTTTTCAACCGACGTGCGTTCGGCCCTCCACGGGGTCTTACCCCCGCTTCAGCCTGCCCACGGATAGCTCACCCGGCTTCGCGTCCGCGGCGCGGGACTCAAGTCGCCCTGTTAAGGCTCGCTTTCGCTTCGGCTCCCTTTCGGTTAACCTCGCCCCGCGCCAGCGACTCGCTGGCTCATTCTACAAAAGGCACGCCGTCACACCCCGAAGGGTGCTCCGACTGCTCGTGGGCGCACGGTTTCAGGTACTGTTTCACTCCCCTCCCGGGGTGCTTTTCACCTTTCCCTCACGGTACTGGTGCGCTATCGGTCACAGGGTAGTACTCAGGCTTGGATGGTGGTCCACCCAGGTTCGGACCGGGTTTCACGTGCCCGGCCCTACTCAGGGACCGCGTCGCGCCGTCCGGTCTGGGTTCGCGTACGGGGCTGTCACCCGCTGCGGCCGGCCCTCCCATGCCGTTCCGCTCCCCAGCCGGACCTGCGCCCGGGGGCGGCAGCCCCCGGATGCGCGGCCCTGCAACCCCGTCGGCGGAACCCCTGCCGGGTATGCCCGCTCGACGGTTTGGCCATCGGTCCCCTTTCGCTCGCCGCTACTCGGGGAGTCTCGAGATTGATTTCCTCTCCTCCGGGTACTTAGATGTTTCAGTTCCCCGGGTTGTCCTCCCCGGCCCTATGTGTTCGGGCCGGGGATATGCACACTGCTGTGCATGGGTTCGCCCATTCGGAGACCCCCGGGTCGAAGGATGTGTGCTCCTCGCCGGGGATTATCGCAGCTTGCCGCGTCCTTCATCGGCTCCCTGTGCCAAGGCATCCGCCGTGCGCCCGTGGTATCTTGCGGGACCGCTCTCGGGCCCGCGGGATATCCACGTGTCGCTAATTAAGTTAATTAATCGATATCATGAATAGCGCTCGTATGTCGCAATTCGGGTATCTCATACCGCGGCACAGTGTGTTTCACTGTGCTCGCGATCAGATGCTCCTCACTCATTGCTAAGTGAATTCTTCTTGTTTGGATCGGATGAATGATTGCTATCATTCTTACGTTTTAATCGCAGAAAAGAATCGAGTCTGGAAGAGAATCTCTTCCATCTCTCTCCTATCGCTATGCGGCTCTCAAGGTACGCGGGTGCGACCCCGGGGACCGGGTGCTGCGGGGACGTACCGGGAAGACATCTGCCGGACGGGCTCCTGCCCTCTATTCGAGTTAAGCTGATCTCTCTAGAAGATTTATCTCCCTAGAAAGGAGGTGATCCAGCCGCACCTTCCGGTACGGCTACCTTGTTACGACTTCACCCCAGTCATGAAGCCCACCGTGGACGCCGTCCTCCTTGCGGTTAAACAAACGTCTTCTGGTGAACCCCACTCCCATGGTGTGACGGGCGGTGTGTACAAGACCCGGGAACGTATTCACCGCGG
>CALKBB010000083.1 GCA_937989795.1 uncultured Collinsella sp.
ACGGTGGCCTTGCCGCCCATGTCTCGGGCATGCTTTGCCCCACACTTAATTTTTCACTGACGGGCGATGCAGTCGAGGCCGTTAAGGACGCCGATTACGTGATCACGACGATTCGCGTCGGAGGGGACCACATGCGCGTTCGCGATGAGCGCATTGCTCTTTCACATGGGGTTCTTGGCCAAGAGACGACTGGCGCAGCTGGCGTGTCTTTTGCCATGCGCTCCGTCCCTGCGCTTGCTTCGTATTGCGAGTTAATCAAGAAGTACGCAAAGCCGGACGTCAAGGTGTTTAACTTTACTAATCCCGCTGGCGTCGTATCTCAGGCCCTACGCGATATGGGCTATGATTTTACTTATGGCATTTGCGATGCCCCCTCGGGCATGTTGCATCAGTTTGCCGAGTATAAAGGCGTTGATCCCGCATCGGTTCAGGGCGAGTGCTATGGACTCAACCACCTCTCGTTCTTCCGCAATGTGACGGTTGACGGCGAGGACATCATGGCCGACTTGATCCATGACGACGGGGCATATGCTCATACAGATCTTAGGTTCTTCGAGAAGGACCTCGTCCTAAATCGCGGATGCGTGCCAAATGAGTACCTATACTATTTCTACTATCGCGAGCGCGCCGTTGCCAACGTTCTCTCTTCGCCCCAGACGCGCGGCGAGCTAATCGAAGAAATTAATCGAGAAATGACGAGCGAGCTTGCATCTATCGATATTGAGAACGACTTCGAAAAGGGCCTCGCGTGCTTTGAGAAGTGGTACGGAATGCGCGAAAACAACTACATGGCTGCCGAGACAGGTATTCACCGCGACAAGCCGTGGACGTTTGACGTGTACGGCAAAGATGCTGGCGGATACGCAGGTGTCGCACTCCGTTTCATGGATATTGCTCGCTCTGGCAAGACGCAGCAGATGATCCTGTGCACCCCCAACAATGGCGCCATCCCCGGCCTTCTCGATACAGATGTCATTGAGTCAACGTGCGATATCTCCACCGATGGCTGCGTACCGCATCGCGTCGAAGCCGATTCTGTGCCCGCGGGAAACCTCGAATTGATTCGTCGCGTCAAGTACTACGAGCGCACCGTGGCGCGTGGTATCGTTAACCGATCGAAGCGCGACATTGTCGAGAGCCTCGCGATGCACCCGCTCGTTAATTCGTACTCCTTGGCGAAAGATATCGCCGCGCAGTACTTTGAGCTTAACCGCGACTACATCGACGGCTGGACAGACTAGTCTGGACGTTAAAACTAGAAATTATGGATGGGCGGACCGGCGTTTATATTGGCGCCCGTTCGCCCTGCCTAGTAAGAAAACGGGTATAGAGTGAACTTGCGAGAGAACTTCAATGTCTTTCTGGAATCGGGCGATCGGGCGAAGGGATGCCGGAGCGGCTGCACGATGGCGTTATATATCCCCTTGTTTGTTATGAGCGCGCTTCAAATTGGCGTATCAAACGTTGCAACTGAGCTCGCCTATATCAATCCGTCCATTACGCTTGTTTGCACTGTGGTCGCGGCCTTTTTAAACCTGCTTCTATCGAATGTTGCTTTTTCATTATTTGCCGTCGACCGGTCCAAAGAGACGGTGCAACCTGTTCGAACCCCTCCGGTTTATCTCTTGGCCTCGACGGTTCCCCTCCAGATTTCTGGGGCGCTGCTAATTTATTTGGTTCACTTGATTTTATCGGCAATTGTAGTCTTTGCCTCGCTTGCGAGCAGCCAGCTCGGGGTGTTGTGCTCGCTTGTGGTGGCAGTAATCGTGACGCTTCTTTCCGCGTCGTTCGTATTCGTGTTGATTGAAGATGCGGGCGTGGAGCAGAGGGGGCTACGAGGCATTCGGTTTGCACCACGCTATATCATGCGTTCGGTCACGGTGCTTCGTTCCTCCTGCAGAGAAATCGCGCGTCCCGCAACGCTGCTGGTGGCATGGAACCTGGTTGCAAGTTGCGCTATCCAGGTTCTTGTTGGATGGGTAGTTTCGAGTGCGGCGCTGCCGTCGGCACTTTCAGTGACGGCGCTTGTACATGAGGGACTTTATTATGGGGCGTTTGCTTATATGCTGCTTTTGCTAGTTCATTGTGCGGTTGCGAGTTGGCTCGAAATTGACGTGCTCATGGGGGTGTCCTTGTGCGTATCCGAGCAGGCGCGATAGCCCGAAGATGAAGCCGCGTTTTCGACATTGAGTTCCTGCGCACCTTGCTTTCTAAGCAGAATTGGCGCGCCGTCTGTTAACGATCGTTTTCCAAGAATTCTTTTGTTGCTCATTTTATAGACTTCTCATTGCTATAATCGCCCACCGCCCAAGACAATCGGAGAGGTTTCCTACATGACTCAGGCAAGACAAGATGGCATCTCACTCAGGCAGTGGCTCCCGCTTATCGGGCTCGCCTGCTGTGCGTTCGTGTTCAACACGTCGGAGTTTATGCCCATCGGCCTTTTGACTGATATCGCCGCGTCGTTCTCGCTCACCGAGGCCCAGGCAGGCATCATGATCTCGGTCTATGCTTGGGGCGTCATGCTGCTGTCGCTGCCGCTTATGGTGTTTGCCTCGCGCTTTGAGTTCAAGCGTATGCTGCTCGGCGTGCTCGCCGTGTTCTCTCTGGGTCAGTTCCTGTCCGCTGTGGCACCGACATATCCCATCTTGGTCTGTGCGCGCCTGGTGGTCGCTTGCGCACATGCCGTGTTCTGGTCGGTCGCTTCGATTATGGCCTCGCGCCTGGTCGACACTCGCCACGGCGCGCTCGCCATCAGCATGATCGCCACGGGCTCGTCCATCGCGCAGATCTTCGGCCTGCCCCTCGGTCGTGCCATCGGCCTGGCCGTGGGCTGGCGCATGACGTTTGCTGTGGTCGGGGCCTTCTCTGCCGCCGCGGTGGTGCACCAGGCCGCGGTGTTCCCGGCCATGCCGGCGGGCGAGCGCTTTACCGTCAAACAACTGCCCGAGCTGCTCAAGAACCCGTTCCTGATTGCGCTCTACGCGGTCACGGTCTTTATGGCGACCGGCTATTACGCAAGCTACAGCTATATCGAGCCCTTCCTGGCGCAGGTCGCGCACGTCGACGCGGGCACCATCACCATGACGCTGACGGCGTTTGGCTGCTCTGGTCTGGTGGGAAGCTGGCTGTTCGGCCGACTGTTCGATGGGCACCGCTTCCCGTTCTTGGCTATCACGCTCTCCGGCGTGCCGGTGGCCCTGCTGCTCATGGGGCCGGCCGCATCGTCGCTCGTGACGGTGCTTGCCGTCTGCGCACTGTGGGGTTGCTGCGCCACGGCCTTTAACGTGGCGTTCCAGGCCGAGCTCATCAAGTACACGCCGGCGGATTCGTCGGCTGTCGCCATGTCGATCTTCTCGGGCCTGTTCAATCTGGGTATCGGCACGGGAACCGCAATCGGCGGCGCCGTGGTTTCGGGTCCCGGTATCGCTTGGATCGGCTTCGCGGGCGGGGCGATTGCCGTCGTGGGCGTCATCCTCGCCATCACCGTGCTGTTCCCGGCCATACGTCGCGCCAAGCCCGTTGCCTAATCACAACCTAGGAGAGGGTCGGGGTAGCTAAAACAGCCCGTCCCAAATTAGCTACCCTGCCGGGCATACAATGGATAGCGTTGCGTGAAAGATACTCAGGAGGTTGCTATGTGGGCATACGAGACGACGTTCTATCAGGTCTATCCGCTGGGCTTTTGCGGAGCTCCGCGCGAAAACGCCGCGCCCGTTGCCGAGGATGAGCTCGCCCAGGCTGCCAACGCCGCGCCCAACCCCGATGCTCCTATCATGAAAATTGCCCAATGGGCCGACTACCTGCAGGAACTCGGCGTTGGCGCTGTGCTGATCAACCCGCCACTCGAATCTGATAGTCATGGCTACGACACGCGCAGCCTGCGCCACATCGACCGCCGCCTGGGTGGGGACGCCGACTTTGCCGCCGTGTGCGAGACGCTGCATGCCCACGGCATCCGCGTGGTGCTCGACGCCGTCTTCAACCACGTCGGCCGCGGCTTTTGGGCCTTCCGCGATGTGCAGGAGCGCAAGTGGGACTCGCCGTACAAGGACTGGTTCCACATCAGCTTTGACGGCGACTCGTGCTACGGCGATGGCTTTTGGTATGAGGGCTGGGAGGGCCATTTTGAGCTCGTGAAGCTCAACCTGCAAAATCCCGCCGTGGTCGATTACCTGCTCGAGTCCGTGCGCCGTTGGGCCGATGTCTTTGGCGTCGATGGCCTGCGGCTGGACGTCGCCTATATGCTCGACCGCGACTTTATGCGTCGTCTGCACGCCTTTACCCGCGAGCTCAAGCCCAACTTTGTGCTGATTGGCGAGACGCTCCACGGCGACTACAACCAGATCGTCAACGACGAGATGCTCGACTCCTGCACCAACTACGAGTGCTACAAGGGTCTGTACTCCAGCTTTAACTCGGTCAACATGTTCGAGATCGCGCACTCGCTGCATCGCCAGTTTGGCGGCGATCCGTGGTGCATCTACCGCGGCAAACACCTGCTGTCGTTTGTCGACAACCACGACGTGCCGCGCCTGGCAAGCATCCTCACCGACAAGTCCTGCCTGCGCCCCGCTTATGGCATGCTGTTTGGCATGCCGGGCATCCCATGCGTTTACTATGGCAGCGAGTGGGGGATTGCCGGCGAAAAGGGCGGCCCCGATGGCGATTGGGCGCTGCGCCCTGCGCTTGACGAGCCCGCACCCAACGAGCTGACGGCCTTCATCAAGCGGCTTGCACGCCTGCGCTCGGCCGACGACGCGGCGGCCCGTGCTCTCAACTACGGTGCCTATCGCAATGTGGTGATCCAGAACAAGCAGCTGCTGTTCGAGCGCGCCTGCGACGACGCGACGGTGCTCGTGACGGTCAATGCCGTGAACGAGCCCTATACCTTTGGAGCTGGCGAACTCAACGGTTCCTTCGTCGACCTGCTTGCCGACGATGCGCCCACGGTCGAGCTGACAGGCTCCCTTGAACTTGCGCCCTATGAGGTGCGTTATCTGCTGAGGGCCTAATTCATGACTGCGCCGGACGAGGGCTATCAGCATATTGAGCATGGGTTTGAGCCCGTGTTTGACGAGCGCTCGCGCGTTTTGGTGCTGGGGTCGTTTCCCTCGGTGCTCTCGCGTGCCAATGCCTTCTACTATGGCAATCCGCAGAACCGCTTTTGGCGCGTGATGGCCGCGTGCCTTGGTGCGCCCGTGCCGCCCAACGAGGGCGACCCTTTGGCAAGCGGTGAGCCCGCGACGCTCGACGCCTCGATTGCTGCCAAGCTGGCCATGCTGCTGAACGGTGGCGTGGCCCTGTGGGATGTGATCGAGAGCTGCGACATTAAGGGGTCGAGCGACGCGAGCATCAAAAACGTCGTGCCAGCACATATCGAGCGCATTACCGACGCGGCTCCCATTAAGCAGATGATATGCAACGGTGGTACAGCTGGCCGGCTCTACAAGCGCTATCTACAAGAACGCACCGGGCTGCCCGCCATCGTCCTGCCCTCGACAAGTCCCGCCAATGCCGCCTGGCGCCTGGAGCGTCTTGTCGAGCGCTGGCGCCAGGCAGCTGACTGGGCCGCTCTCTAATTTAGATACTTGATTGAGCATGGGTGCCGAGGCGTTTGATGATGGCGCGCCAGATTGGTGCGGGCACGGCGGGCTTGGCGCGCACCATGCCGTCGGTATCGACACTATCGGCATCGCTGCCGCCAAGCAGCTGCGCATGTCCAATGGAGCAGCCCATGCGCACGGCGCCTACAAGCTTATCCATCGCTTCCGAAAAAGGCCGGCGTAAGAGGCCCATGCGTGGGGAATGGCGAAGCGCCGCGATGCCGCTGCCGGCGCAGATGGCAGCGCCGCCACACCACGTTAGTTTACGGAGCTCGCAAGCTTCCCGCAGGCGCTCGACGAGCATGTGCGCCCCCTCGGTGCTTCTGTGGGCAACCTGCACGACGACATAGACGCGCGCCTCTGTATTTCCAAGACGATCGAGCATCTGCTCGACAACAGCCATCGCCTCATCATCAAATGCATCGTCAACAGCGAGCACCATGCCATCGACTGCACCGGCATCATTCGCCTCCAAATCGACCAGGCGGGGGAGCGCGGTGCCGGAAAGCTGTGCATAGGCGGCGATGGCATCCTGCAGGTCCCAGAGCAAAAACTCAAGATCGGCGCTATCGGGAATGCTGATATACGCAATGGTTCGCAACGTTTTTGGTACATCGCCGCGTGCGGTCGTCTCCATGCCGCCTCCTTTCCGGTTGGTTTCCGTTTAGGTTACACCGTCTGGCGGCGCCTCGCCGCGCTATCCTAGTGCAACCCTTACGAAAGGAACGTCATGCGTCTGCCCATGAACACCTCGCTTGCCACGCTCAAGCCCTCCGGCATTCGCCGGATCAACGCGCTCGCCGCGCAGCATCCGGGATGCATTGCGCTTGCGCTCGGCGAGCCCGATTTTCCCACGCCCGATGTGATTAGCGCCGAGGTAACCGCTTCGTTGGACCGCGGCGATACGCACTATCCGCCCAACAACGGTCGCCCCGCCTTGCGTGAGGCGTTGTCTGCCTACATGGGAGATGCGGGCCTGGCGTTTTCCGCCGATGAGGTCATCCTGACCGACGGCGCGACCGAGGCCCTGTCGGCAACATTCATGGCTATGCTCAACCCCGGCGACGAGGTCATCATCCCCACGCCGGCCTTTGGCCTGTACGAGAGCATTGTCGTGGCCAACCACGCCAAGGCGGTCTTCTTGGATACGGAGCCTGCTCAGTTCCAGATCGACGAAGATGCACTTCGTGCCTGCGTGACGCCGGCGACCAAGGCCATCGTCATCTGCTCGCCTAACAATCCTACGGGCTGCATCCTTGATGCGGCATCGCTCGACGCCGTGGCGCGTGTGGCGAAGCAGACGGGCGTATACGTGGTCTGCGACGACGTATACAACCGCTTGGTCTACGTGGATGGCTACAAGCGCTTTGCCCAGCGTCACCCAGAACTTCGCGAGCAGACGGTAGTTATCGAGAGCTTCTCCAAGCCCTGGGCCATGACCGGCTGGCGTCTGGGCTGGCTCGCAGCGGCAGCCCCCGTCATCGTCGAGATCGCAAAAGCCCACCAATACCTAGTATCGAGCGCCGTCTCCTTTGAGATGGACGCTGCGGCCCGAGCCCTGACCGTCGACCCAACCCCCATGCTCAAAGTCTACCGAGCCCGCCGCGAATGCGTGCTCGCAGCCCTTAATAACATGGGCCTCGACGTCGTAGAACCCGCAGGAGCCTTCTACGCCTTCCCCAGCATCAAACAATTCGGCCTAACAAGCGAAGACTTCTGCATCAAAGCCATCAAAGACGCCAACGTAGCCCTAGTCCCCGGAGACTGCTTCGGCACCGAAGGCCACATCCGCCTCAGCTACTGCGTGAGCGATGAAAACCTGGACGAAGGCCTAAATCGCCTGTCCACCTTCATTTCGACCTTATAGTCCTCAGGGACGCAACACATCAGCCCACCGACCCAAGCATTATGAGCGGGGCGCGCCGGCCAACGGCAACCCTGGCTGTCCCAAAGTCAACACAGGTCGCGCCGCCAAAGGCCAG
>CALKBB010000084.1 GCA_937989795.1 uncultured Collinsella sp.
TCTCGGGGACCGCGTGGCGGAAGAAACGCTGGCACTCGCGATCGACTTCGGTGCGGGCGACCCATGTCGCATCGTCGCGGCCGCCCGCAAGCTCCAAAACCCATCCCAAGTGGTACAACTCCTCGGTCGCCTGCGCCTCGTCGTCGCAGTCGAGCTCCACATAGACACAGACCTTTGCCTCGTCGTCGAGCGCCGGCAGCGAGGCAAACGCGGTCGACTGCTCGCGCTGGCGGCGAAGGATATCCAAGGCGCCGGCATCGAAATACTCGATAGCGGCGGCATGGGACAGCACGGGGCGCACGGAATCGGTAAAGGACACCGCCTTGTCCTCGCTGTCGAAAAAGCAGCTCACGCCCCATACGACCGAAGGTGCCGCCTGCAGGGCGATCTCGAGCTCGGTAATGACGCCGAGCGTGCCGCACGCACCGATAAAAAGATCGATGGCGTCCATATCGTCCGAAACGAAATAACCCGACGCGTTTTTGGTCTTGGGCATGGTATAGCCGGGAAGATCCAGCTCGAGCGCGCGGCCCTCCTCTGTCACGAGCGACAAGTGGCGTGCGTCAGCGTGCGCCTGACCTCGATGAAGCTCAAGCAGGTCGCCGTCCGCCAGTGCCACGTGAAGCCCCGTAATGTGCGGGCGCATGGGGCCGTAGGCGTAACTGCGGGCACCGGAGGCATTGCACGCCGCCATGCCGCCCAGGCAGGCAGATGCCTCGGTGGGATCGGTGGGAAAGAACTGCTCAGGAGCTGCCTGGAACGCCTCATAGGCCTCAAGCGACACCTGATCCCAGCCAGCGGTCGGCAATGCCTTCTTACCCAGCTGCTTGCGCAACTCCGAAAGCACGACGCCCGGCTCCACGCGCAGCAGAAAACGGCCTTGCTCGTCGCGGCGAAGACCCAGGTAGCGATTCATACGAGAAGTGTTGAGGATGTGCCCGCCGGCACGGCGCCGGCAGCCAGACCGGTCCGGGCACCCTGGACCGTTATCGGAACATGCTCGGCATGGAGCTTTCGCAGAATGGAGCGGACTTCGTCCTCCGTTGTCGGAAACGAGATGCTCGACGCCTCGCCCGATGTGCGAGATTCATCGCGACCATATTCTTCGAACTCGTCGCTGAAGGGTTTGATGGCTGCATACACGCGAACTCCCCCTTTAGTTAACTACAGTGTTTGCAGGGAGATGTTACCGCATCGTTTCGTCGACGCGACTGAGACCGTCTCCATAATTGGCGAATTTTACGTTTGTGCAATTCGGCGAGCGGCGGCGTTTTCTCGGCAGACGCTGTATTTGACGGGTCTTTTCCCATCCGCGCCGTGCATGCAATTGGCGCTCGAAAATAGTTGAGATATTTTTTACCGCCTCTCACCTGTGGCGATGCAAATCCGTCAAGCATTTGGTCAGAAATCGGTCAAGTTGCGGCTGATACGGTCGGCATCGACAGCCAAAACCAATAGAAGGTTTGGCACAAAAGCAGGGAGGTTCCCATGGCATATTACTGGCCCCAGTACGGCGTCGCCATCGAAGTCGACGACGACCCGTATCTTCTGCCGTTCGACGAGGATGCATTCCCCGATACGGCGGTCTACCATGTCACCACCGACGTAATTTGCGATCCCGAGTCATTCTTGGCACTCGCCCACCACATCGCCCACATCCATGACATCAAGCTCCCTCCCGACTTCGAGGAGCTTGTCTACTCGCGGCGCCTCATGCTCCACATGCTCTTTGGAGCCGATCCGTCCACGTTCGCGCGCGTCTACACCGCCAAGGACGCCGCATGAGCGCGAAGAAGTGGCCGAGCCCTTTGGGGCCAAAACATCGAAAAAGGCTCGGCGCTGTCTGCCTGGCCATCGCCTGCGCCCTTATCGCCGTCGGCCTTTACGCCTGGCAGTCAAAGCCTGTCGCCGAGACGGGCACCTCGGTCACAACGGCAGAGGGTAAGTCGCGACAAGAAATCCAGGACGAGCTCGATGCCATCGTCCGCGACAACATGATGACGATCTCGGTTGCACCGGTCGCCCAGCTACAAAAAGGCGGCAAGCTGCGCGTCAACGTGCAAAACGTCCAAGACAATAAATTTCCCCAGCGATTCCGCGTCATCCAAAACGACGAGACCATGTACGAATCCGGTGTGGTCGAGACCGGCAAGACAATCGAGACGTGCCCCGCCGGCGACATCAAAGAAGGCGAGGCGTACATCGAGATCCAGGCACTCGATGCAAAGACCCTCGACAGCCACGGCAATCCGACACGTGTCAAGGTACGGGTTGAGCAAACCGAGAACTAGCCTTCCGGCCGACACGGCACCGCATGCAATTCACCAGCATTCGTCCAATCATCGCGGGGACGGCCCGCGGCGAATAGAAAGGAACGACCATGGACATCACCAGGAACATGAACGGAGTCAGAGCGCTCGTCGTGGGCACAGGGCTCGCGCTCGCGCTCGCAATGGGCGCCGCCCCGACGCCAGCTATGGCAGCCGGGCGCGTTGGAACCACGAAGGTAATGGTCAGAACCGAGATCGACAACGTTGAGTTCAAAGTTCCGACGGTTATTCCCTTCGTCGCCAAGGCCGACGGCACGCTTCAGGGCCCCTCAGAAGACGCGACCACCATCGACAATCATTCGGCCTACGGCATCCATGTCACCAACATGAAGATCGACGCCATGAACACCTGGACCATTGCCGCCGACGCCAAGGCCGGAACCGCGCAGAACTCCATCGTCTTTAAGGTCGGCCCCGACGGCGCGCTCCAGAACGCCAGCGCCGCCGCGCAAGGGACGGGCCTCGATCTTTCCAAGAATGCAGCCTTCGACATGGGCTACCAGGGCATTGCCGGCGGCACGGACAAAATCAAGCTCAAGACAAGCGGAAACGTCGCCCGCGTCACGCGCGACATCTTCCGCGTAACCGGCGAAGGCGATCAGGTTGCGACGATCACCTGGACGGTCGAGCCCGGTGCGCACACGGCATAAGGCCGTCGCCCTGGCCGCCGCCGTCAGTATCCTAGCGTTTGGGCCAGCCATGGCCTTTGCCCAGCAAGAACAGGCGCAGGCCGCCACGCAAGTGACGGTCGACCTCTCGGAGCTCGACCGCGGCGACCGCGAGGAACCGTTGGCGCAGACAGGCGACAGACGATGGCTCTTGGCAGCAGGCGCCACAGCAGCAGGCGCGGGAACCGCCGGCCTCGGTCTGCACATCAAACGCAGCCAGAAACAAAACACG
>CALKBB010000085.1 GCA_937989795.1 uncultured Collinsella sp.
ACCACGGGCTTCACGTTGAGCAGCGTGCCCACAGCGCCCGCAGCGGCAGACAGGCGACCGCCGCGCACCAAGTACTCCAGCGTCTCGAGCAGGCCGATAACCACCACGCGGTCGCGCACGGCCTCGACGGCCGCCGCGATCTGAGCCGCACTACGGCCCTCGTCCACCAAGCGCAGGGCATACTCGACCAGCACGCGCTCGCCCAAGGTAACGTTATTGCTGTCTACCACGAACACGTCGCCGCCCGGCGCCTCGGCAAGTGCGGTACGGGCACTCTGGTTGGTGCCCGAAAGCTTGGCGCCCACGGTAATAATCACTGCCTCGTCGCCGGCCTCACGCGCCTCGGCAATCGCCTGCGAAAACGCGTACGGGTTGACCTGACCGGTCTTGGGCAACTCATCGCGCTCCACGAGCATCTCGTAAAAGCGCTGGTGATCGATGTCGACGCCATCCATGTACACATCGGTGCCAAAGGTGACAGACAGCGGCAAAACACGCAGAGCGGGGTGCTCCGCCGGCGACATATCGCTTGCGGAATCGGTAATAATACGAATGGACATAGCGAATCCTTTCTTGCGCAGGTCCCGCGCAGGGGATTTTGACAGCAAGGCCCCGGCACGGTATACGCGCTCAAACGGGACTATGCAGTTGTTAATGGGAAGCAAATGCCTTGGCGGCCTTAGATCTCGCGCAGGGTGTTAAGAATCGTACGCAGCGACGCATACATCTGCTCGCGCTGCTCCACACCCATAGCCTTACCGGTGGTATCGAGCACCTCGCGAATGATGCGGTCCGCCTCGCTCATGCTCTCGCCGCCCAGAGCGGTCAGGCGCACCGGAGCACGATACTTAACGGCGGCATCGCCCGAATCATCGACCTCGACGTAGCCACCCTCCTCCAGATGCGCGAGCGTACGCGAGACGGCGGCGCGGGTCACGCCTGCCATGCGAGCCAGGTCGGCGCCAGTCAGGCCGTCCTTGCTGCGCTCAAGATAGTACAGGCACATGACGTCGGAGCCCTTGAGACCCAGCCTTGCGCCCTCAGACGTCTTAATGCGCTGGATCTCCTTGTAGAGTCCGCTGATCAGTCCGACAAAGTCCTCGAAACGTGTCTCGTCGCTCTGCTGCATGGGAGACGACCGCCTTTCGCTTGCATAATGCTAACGGGTAAACATCTTAGTCGCATAAGGCGACACCCGTACCCAAATACCCCATTTGTTAACCCATCAACATAAAAACCACCACAAAGGGGACAGGCACCTTTGTGGTGGTTTGGGGCATCAATAGGTTCTAGGCGCCGCTACAGTTCCACGCAAGGATTGTCGCGGGTCACAAGCGTCTTAATGACAACCGTCGCTCCCAGATAGCGCTCGAGCAAATCGGCAAGACGGTCGATGGCGGCCTGACAGTCCCCCATGCGCTCGGGCTCAACACATTCAATCGCCAAAAACGCGTCGGCCGAATCGTCGGATAGAGCCGTTCGAACACCGTCGCGCCAGTTCCAGCAGCGGCACACGGCGCCCGCATCGTCGATGTAGGCGAGCTCGCCGGGCAGCGTCGGGTCATCCGCACCCTCGCCAAGCGGCAGGAACGCATCGCCACCGTCGGTCACCTTCAAGCGAAGATCCCCCTCAATCGCATGCAGATCCTCGCCACCCACGGGCAGCGCGTAAGTCAACGACACCGTGTTGTAAATATCCACCGCCGGTGTAATGTGTCCCACCGGCTTGCCTTTGAGTACGCGTTTGAGCAGGTTCTCGATTGAGCAACGCGCGCCCTTTTTGGTCTTGAACAGACGATAGGCCTCGCGCCATGCCTTGACCGGCGCGTTCTCGCTGATAGTATCGCTGGTCAGATGACGCTCCGCATCGATATTGGCGCGGTCGAGCAACGCCGCAATCGCATCCACGTCCTCTTGAGGAATCTGAGCCGTGGGCTTCATGCCCTCCACGACCACAACACCGACCGCTGCCTGCGGAAACAGCTCCCAGAATGAATCCTCGGCAATAAAGCTCTTCATACGCTCTCCCTTCATTGTGCGCGCCCGAGTGAGGGCGCCTAAACAAAAAGCGCCCTTACGACGGCCACCTTCAAAGTCCTACGGTGCCGTCACAAGAGCGCTTGCGCTGTCCCCATCCGGAGAAGGGGACGATATGTCAGGCGTATTGTAACCCGAGTCATCCACGCGAGCAAAACCACCACAAAGGCGCCTGTCCCTTTGTGGTGGATATGGACTCACGGCGAAGCTAGTGGCGAAGTCCCAGCAGCCCGCGGCCGCGATGACGGGCGTCGGCGGGCACCTGAGCGTGCGGGCCGGCGGCCTTGACGGACTCGGGCAGGTGCGAGTACTTCTTCTCGAAGTTCTCCTCGAACATCACCGCCAGGTTGTGCGCGGCCTCGTCGTAGCGAGCGGTGCTCTGCCAGTACTGGCGCGGCACCAGAATGCCGTCGGGCACACCGTGGCACGTGGTGGGAATGTCGACGTTAAAGATGTCGTCGTGCACGAACTCGCTATCCTCGATGGTGCCGTCGAGGGCGCGTGCGACCAGCGAGCGCGTGTAGGCAAGCTCGATGCGATGGCCCACGCCGTAGCCACCGCCAATCCAGCCGGTGTTGACCAGGTACACGCGTGTGCGGCCGTCGGCAATGCGCTCGCCAAGCATCTTGGCGTAAACCATGGGGTCGAGCGGCATAAACGGCTCGCCAAACAGCGAAGAGAACGTGGGCGTGGGCTCGGTGACGCCGACCTCGGTGCCGGGAATCTTAGCCGTAAAGCCCGTCACAAAGTGGTACATGGCGGCGTCGGCCGTCAGGCGCGAGATGGGCGGCAGCACGCCAAAGGCATCGCAGGTCAAAAACAGCACGACGCTCGGGATGGTGCCCATGCCCTTGGTCCACGCGTTGGGGATATGCTCGACGGGATAGGCCACGCGCGTATTGTGCGTGATCGAGACGTCATCATAGTTGGGCTTGCGGTTCTCATCGAGCACCACGTTTTCACAGATGGCGCCA
>CALKBB010000086.1 GCA_937989795.1 uncultured Collinsella sp.
CTGGGCGAACAGGCCCGCACCATGGCCGCCCGGCACCGTGACGCCCGTTCCCGGCGCCACCAGGCGAGGACCTTGATACTTGCCGGCATCGATAGCATCGCGCACGGCAAGATCCGCAAACAGCGGGTCGCCCGCGCCACGTACCGTTGTCACGCCGCTTGCCAGCTGTTGTTGGGCGCTGCCCTTAAGAATGTGGCGCACGATGGCGCGCCCCACGGGATTATCGAGCTTTTTCATCAGCGCGCCCGCATCGCCCGCCGAAACCGGCTTGCCCGAGCCGCACAGATGCACATGCATATTGATGAGGCCTGGCATGAGATACGCCCCTGCCAGGTCGATGACCTCGGCACCTGCAGGCGCCTGCGCCACAGCACTCGGCCCCATCCAGGTGATGACGCCGCGCTCAACAGTCACGGCCATATCGGGTTGCGGCTCCATATGCTCCGAACCATCCAGAATGGTCGCATTGATAAACAACGTGGAACGATCGGCAGACGCCATATCGAGCTCCTCCCTCACGATTAACATGAACATTTGTCCATTATCGCCCAGCGCGACAGGGTTGCTGCGGACATATCGGCTAACGGGAGGAAGAGAAGGGCGTGAGGATGAACAGACCAGCGCAGCGATGCTTCGGTCGTTCCAGCAAAACGCCTTGATCTGTAACAGGTAGACCGTCTTTACCCTTCCAAATGTTACAGATCGAGATTTTCGGTCATGCCTCCGGCCTTTGTCTCAATCTGTAACAGTTAGACCGATTTTTGGCCGTTAGACGTTACAGATCGAGACATTCTCCAGCCCCATCGTCAAACGTCTAAATCTGTAACAGGTAGACAGGTTTTCGGCCTCTAGATGTTACAGATTGAGAACTTTTAGCGGTAGCCAACCTTTTGTCTTGATCTGTAACAGTTACGAGGCCAAACGGTCCCCTGTTGTTACAGATTGAGACAAACCCGGCAGGAACAACCACATCCGTGTCAGTTGCACCCCTCAGTGCCCATACCACTGACGCTTCCATTCCTCAGCCAAATCGGCTCGCTGCGGAATACCCGCTAGCCTCATCTTTTCAACCAGCTTCCCCAGGTTCTTGAGCTCATCAAACGTGAACCGAAGCACCTTGTGCCCGAGCATTGTCAGATGAGATTCCCGCTGACGCTCTGCCACGAACGGGTCGACCGACTCCCGACCCTCGCCGTTCTGCAAGGTATACTTCCCCTTTCCGTCGAGCTCGCCGATGACGCATGTCCCGTCCTCGAGCCTCCAGAAATAATCGACCCGAAACACCTGGCTCGAATCGAGCGGATCGCAAAACTCCACCTGTAACTCTGGCACCGGAAAACCGGATGCAATAAAGAACGCTCGGAACCGAGACTCGCCGCCGTTTTCGGACAGCCCGTCCGCATACGACGCGATTACCTGCGCCCTGCGATGCCCTCGCCTGCCCTCGCAATCGGCCTGGAGCCGTTCGCAGAGGTCGTCGCGCGACATGCCCTTCGCCCGCAATGCAGAATCGGCGATCGCCAGACCATACGAAAACGGCGCACGCAGCAGACAATCCTCCACCGTGCGCCAAAACGGCGTCACCCGCACGCCATCGACTTGTTCAAGCACACCCGCCGTCTGCGGACGCAGCAGCCTACACCCCATACTCAATGCCACCGAACATCCCGTTTTGACCAAGTAACGCGGCCCGAGCAGATCATTCGGCAACTCCAGACCCCACAAAAGTGCTGCGTCATAACCCCAAAACGCCCAATCGGGATGAAACTCTGCAAGCCCCTTGATGGTCCACCGCGCCCGCTCCGGCGGCGTCAACGCATCCCATTCATGCTGAAAACAGAATAGGTGCGATTCGGGTTCCGCAATATCGTCTGTGCCCACATGGCGCCGCAGCCACATGAGCTCGGCATTGTCATGCGTTACAAGCAGCACGTCTTGCTCAGCCGCCTCTGTGAGCCTGGCAAGCATCCTATTCCGCGCCAAGGTGTTACGTGCTGCATGCTTGTGTTTAAAAACGGTATTAGACACTTCCATCACCACCACATCGGAGAAATGGGCCATCGTCGCTGTTGCCGCCGCCGACAAGCGCCTCGACCTGTAACAGTTACGGGCACAAGCAGCCGCCAAACGTTACAGATCGAGACGTTCGCGCAGCATTGCACCTCTTTGTCTCGATCTGTAACAGGAAGACCGGTTTTTTGTCCCTAGACGTTACAGACCGAGACAAATAGACAGGCGGCGACACTGCGACTGCCCATCCCCTACTCCCATTCCTGTTCGTAGATGTTGAGGGACTTGACGTAGCGCCCCTGGGCACCCATGATGTCGCGGACCAGGCGCAAAAAGAAGCTGATGCACGAGGTGTCGAAACCGTCCTCTAGGTCCTCGGGATGGACGGCGCCAGGCCCGTCGACCGCCGTATCGCTCAGGCGCGCAATGTCGTAGAGGTAGAGCTGCCCCGCCGTTAGCCAAACATCGTCGATGCACGCGATGCGCACCGCAATCGCACCATCGCGCCAGTGCTCTTTTTGCACGATATGTGGGTCGTAGACATCAAAACGACGGTCGGTGCGCGTGTCACGCAGCGCGACCATACCAGTCGCAGGATCCTTGTCCAAAATGCCAAAGCGCGAGAAATACTGCGTGTCGCGCACCTGTTCGAGCCGCCTGAGCGAAGCAGGCGAAAGCGACGCCGGTGGCTCGTCCACATACAGCTCAAGCAACGTCTTGCCATGGTAATAGGGACGCTCGAACAGCAGCCAATCGGTAAATGCCATGTTATAGGCCATGATTTCGCTTTGCGATGGTTCTTCGCAATAGCTGAGCCATGGATCGACTATCACTTCGAACTGTGTGCGCGCCGACTCCAAAAACTGAAACTTGCGCAACATCCAAAACTGGGCCATGTCGGCAATATCGTTACCAACGGCCTCGGCCAGACGTCCCCGGTCCAAAACATGATCAGCCATGGCATCCTCCTCAAACTGATGAACCTCAATTTGAGCTTACGAAGAAGGCTGGCGGTCGCCGCCAGCACGGGCGAAATGAGCATCGGGTTGCAAACCAGATGCTGACCGAATACTTGACGGAACGCTTGACCGATACGTTATACCGAAACAAAACCCCAGTTAAACATAGGCAAATAAACAGAGATTTTGAGCTTGCCAGCCGCAGCCATCACGAAAACAGCAAGGCACCGCGAGTCCGCACGTCAGCAAATGAGCGGTCAGACGTCAAGAGTGTCCCCGGCGACTAGACAAAAAAGAGTGTCCCTAATAACTAGTCGTTGGGGACACTCTTGAATGGCTACCTTACAGCCCCAAGGTCTCGGCAACCTCGGCCGCGCAGGCCAGGGAGTCCGCCATGGCGCTCACCACGAGCGAGCTGCCGTTGCGGGCGTCGCCGGCCACATACACCGGCGCGGCATCCGCAGCAACGCCATCCACGCGGACCGCAAGGTGCGAGCCCTCGGAAGCCATCACCGGCAGCGGACGACCAGCGGTGGCAACAGGTACGCTCACCGCATCGAACACGCCGTGCTCGGGACCCGTAAAGCCGCAGGCGATGAGCACCAGCTGGGCCGGCACCTCGCGCTCGGAGCCCGCAATGCGTTCGGGCTTGCCGGCCGACCAATCTAGATCGACCACACGCAGACCAGCTGCCGCGCCCTTCTTGTCCAGCAGCACCTCGAGCGTATCCACGCCCCAGGCACGCATCTCGCCGCCCATGGCAGCGATAGCCTCCTGCTGACCGTAGTCGGTCTTCTTAACGTTGGGCCACTGCGGCCAAGGGTTGCTCGCCGCGCGCTTATCGGGCGCGGCCGGCAAGAACTCAAACTGGCGCACGCTACGCGCACCCTGGCGCACCGCGGTACCCACGCAGTCGTTGCCGGTATCGCCGCCGCCAATGACCACAACGTCCAGGCCGCGCGCGCTCACCGCGGGCTTGCCGCCATCGAGCACCGAGACGGTCGAAGCCGTCAGGTAGTCCACGGCATACACCACACCCGGGGCATCCACATTCGTAGCCGAAAGACCGCGGGGCGCACGAGCACCGGCAGCCACCACGACGGCGTCAAAGTCGTCGAGCTTGGCGGTAACCTTGGAATCGCTCACGTCGGCACTCAGCTCGAACACAATGCCCAGCTCGCGCATGAGCGCCACGCGGCGCTCGACCACGGACTTCTCGAGCTTCATGTTGGGAATGCCGTACATGAGCAGACCGCCCGGGCGGTCGTCGCGCTCAAACACCGTCACGCGGGCGCCACGACGCGCAAGCTCCCATGCTGCCACCAGACCAGCAGGACCGGAGCCCACCACGGCAACCGTGGGTGCACCCTCCCCTGCCGGCTCAAAGCGGTGCGGACCGCCGTTGGCCCACTCATGGTCGCTGATCGCGCGCTCGTTGTCATGGATCGTCGTGGGTTGGACATCGACCGAACCCAGGTTGCACGCGGCCTCGCACAGCGCCGGGCACACGCGGCTCGTGAACTCGGGCATGGGCGAGGTGAGCGACAGGCGCTCGGCAGCCTCGTCCCAGCGGCCGCGGTACACCAGCTCATTCCACTCGGGAATCAGGTTGTGCAGCGGGCAGCCGCTCG
>CALKBB010000087.1 GCA_937989795.1 uncultured Collinsella sp.
TTAAAAAATCATTGTGAACCGAATGATTTTTTAATCCCCGTCCCAGAAAAATCATCGGCAAACACGCTACTTTGCGCTGGTAAGGACGCCGGTAGTGTCAAACGCCGGGGTAAAGCTCTCGTCTACCGCACCGCCCTCTTGCCAGAACATCGTCGTAAAGCCCAGGTCGTCGGCATGGTCGAGCACCTGCTCGTACTCCTCGCGCGTCACAGCACGCGCCAGGTCGCCGCCCTGCTCGCGCATGAGCGCATTGGGCGTGTACTGGTTCATGACCGAGATCGGCACGTCGCCCACCGTCTGCCACACCAGGTCCAGCACGCGACACGAATCGTCTGCATGTCCCGGCAGTACCAGATGGCGCACAATCATGCCGCGCTTCATGAGCCCGTCCTCGTCCACCAGCTCTCCCCCGCGGCGCTCAATTTCGCGCGCCATCTGAGCCAGGCCCGACACGGCCACACGCGGGTAGTCCTTAATATGGGAAAGCGACTGCGCAAGCCCGGCATCGGCATATTTAACATCGACCAGATCCCCGAGCGCCGCCACGGCACTCGCACGCTCATAACCGCTCGTGTTGTAGACGATTGGGATGGCCAGCCCGCGCGCCCGTGCCGCGGCAATCGCAGCCGGCAGCAGGTGCGCGTAGTGTGTCGCCGTCACCAGATTAATATTGTTCGCACCCTGGTCCTGCAGCTCCAACATAATCTCGACCAGACGCTCGGGCGAAATCTCAAGCCCAAAATTGCCCGTCGAGATCTCGTGGTTCTGGCAATAGACGCATTTGAGCGAGCAGCCGCTAAAGAAGATCGTGCCCGAACCGGTCTCGCCCGAGATGGGCGGCTCCTCCCACATATGAAGCGCCGCACGGGCCACCTTGAGCGTGTCGTTAGCACCGCATACGCCGTGCACGCCCTCATCGCGCGCCGCACCGCAGCGGCGCGGACACAAATGGCAGGCGGGCGAAAAAAGTTCGGTCAACGACGTCGGCATAAAAACATGCTCCAAAACAACGATTCAGCAGCTCAAACGCAAAAGGATCAAGCGCACAGACGGCTCGAGCCCAAGGCGCCGTAATCGTCCGACACGATTTTTGTAATGTCAAGACTGGAATCCACAAAGTGCCGCTTTATGATGTAGGTATTCCGCCCCCCGCGGAGCAACTGGGTGAACCGTCGCGTTTATTTAGGGAGCCCACACAGTCGTACCTAGTACAGGTATCCTTCGTTGTTAAGGACGCTGGAACAGTCGATGAGGGCACCCACCTGTTTTAGGTGGGTTCATTTTCGTAACGTGGGGGGTGGTTTTCTTTTGCCGAAAATCGCCATTGCAAATCCCGCCATGATTCCCAAAAGGCACCAGGCAGAGCCCCACTATCACTCGAATATCTGGTAAGCGCGTGATTATCGCCCCGTGCAATTCCTCACACCCTCCTTGGTCGAGTATCATGGATTAGCTATACCCTTTGCGGCGTGGCATCCTTTGACCTTTTCCTTCGACGCTTGGCGGTTTATCGATTCATGGCTTCCTCCACGAGCTTCATACCGTACCTTTGCGTGGCGGTCGCGGCTTTTATCACGACCTTCCTCGCGGTGCCCCTGGTCAAGCGCCTGGCAATCAAGCTCGACGCCGTCGATTATCCTTCCAAGCGCCGCATCAACACTAAACCCATCCCGCGCATGGGTGGCACGGCAGTCTTTTTGGGCCTCGTCGTCGCCTGCATTGTTCAGATCCTAGGCACCTGGTACCTGGGCTGGCCGCCCGCTTTGGTACCGCACCCGCGCCTTCACATTAGCTATCCCATGCTGGCGCTCTCCTTTACCGTCATCTTTGCGACCGGCGCGATCGACGACGTCTACCAGCTCAAGCCCAAGCAAAAGCTGGCCGGCCAGGCCCTCGCCGCACTCATCGCCTGCGTGGGCGGCCTGCGCATCGGCGTCATCGTCAACCCGTTTGCTCCTGGCGAGATCATGCTCGGCTGGCTCGCCTACCCCATCACCATTGTCTACCTGGTGGCGTTCACCAACATCATCAACCTTATCGACGGCCTCGACGGTCTGGCCACGGGCATCTGCGGCATCGCGTCGTTCACGATGTTTTCGGTCGCCGCGCTCTCGGGCCGCATCGACGCTGCCGCGCTCTCTATCGCGCTCTTTGGCTCTTGCCTCGCCTTCTTGCGCTATAACTTCAACCCCGCGAGCATCTTCTTGGGCGACTCGGGGTCGCTGCTTCTGGGCTTTGCGCTGGGTTCCATCTCGCTGCTCAACGTGAGCCGCACCGCCGCGCTTACCTCGCTCATCATCCCGCTCATCGTAGCCGGCGTGCCCATCATCGATACGTTTAGCGCTATCGTGCGCCGTAAGCGCGCCCACATTAGCATCGGGCAGGCCGACAAGGGCCACATCCACCACCGCCTCATTCAAGAGGGCTACAACCAAAAGCAGGCCGTACTGCTCATCTACGCCTGGTGCATTTTGCTTTCGGCCGGCGCCGCCGCCATCAATCAGGTCGAGGTCCCCATGCGCGTGCTCATCTTTACCGTGCTCGCCATTGGCTCGGCGGCCTTCGCCAAGCACCTGCACCTGTTTGAACCCGTACTACGCCACCATTACAACAAGCGCACGCACGAGGACGAGCTGGTAACCCCCGACGACCCCGCTTTTAAGCAGGAGGAGCAGGCAGCCGAGGAACGTAAAGAAGAGCGCCACCACAAGCTCTAGGGTATGGTGCCGAGGATGCGTCCCGGCGCCGCTGGCCAAGCGCAGCCGCGCCGTACCCATCGCACAAGCCGCCCCTCTCCCGCCCCTCGCCTACTTACGCCCCGCCCCTCCAATAAACGCGCTATCATCTTGACCCATGAACATACGTAAGGAGCAATCATGCCAAACGAGAACAGCTACGAAGTCGCGCTGCAAAAGAGCAACGCCATTCGCGAGGGCCTGGCCAAGACGCCCGAGAAGTTCACCATGCTCACCGGCGACCGCCCCACCGGCCGCCTGCACCTGGGCCACTACTTTGGCACCCTCAAGGGCCGCGTGGAGCTGCAGAACATGGGCGCCAAGACCAACGTACTCATCGCCGACTACCAGGTCATCACCGACCGCGACACCACCGAGCACATCCAGGACAACGTGTACAACATGGTCATGGACTACCTTGCCTGCGGCATCGACCCCGACAAGACCATGATCTACGCGCACTCCGCCGTGCCCGCCGCCAACCAGCTCATGCTGCCGTTCCTGTCGCTGGTCTCCGAGGCCGAGCTGGCGCGCAACCCCACGGTCAAGGCCGAGATGGAGGCCTCGGGCCACGAGCTCACCGGCCTTCTGCTCACCTATCCGGTGCACCAGGCCTGCGACATTCTGTTCTGCAAGGGCAATGTGGTGCCCGTCGGTCGCGACCAGCTGCCGCACATCGAGCTCACCCGCACCATCGCCCGCCGCTTTAACAACCGCTACGGCAAGGTGTTCCCCGAGGTCGACGCGCTGCTGTCCGAGACCCCGCTGCTGCCCGGCCTGGACGGTCGCAAGATGAGCAAGAGCTACGGCAACGCCATCAACATCTCGATGACCGCCGAGGAGACGGCCAAGCGCATCAAGAAGAGCCAGACCGACTCCGAGCGCATGATCACCTTCGATCCCGAGAACCGCCCCGGCGTGTCCGGCCTGCTTTCGACCGCTGCCATCTGCACCGGTCGCTCCGAGGTTGAGATTGCCGAGGAGATCGGTATGGGCGGCTCCGGCCAGCTCAAGAAGTACGTGACCGAGGCCGTCAACGAGTACTTCGCACCGATCCGCGAGCGTCGCCAGCGCTACGAGAACGACCTGGACTATGTGAAGGACGTCCTGCACGAGGGCAACCGTCGCGCCAACGAGATCGCCGATCAGACCCTGGCCGAGGTTCGGGACGCCATGGGCATGGTGTACTAGACCGATCTGCTGGCTTGAGCTTTCGATTGCTATAGGGCGGGCGCTACGGCGTCCGCCTTTTTGGTGCCCGGCCGGCTCGGATCTACCCATTGCACTTCCCTGATAAACGGGAACGGGCCCGTCGACAGTCAGTTGCCGGCGGGCCCGTTCCCGAAGTACACCGTTGAATCGCACAGAGGGGAGGAATGCGAATCAAACTCAACAGGGCAGGCTTTTCCATCGCCTAATGCCTGCTCCGTTGCTGAATACAATATAGTTCGCCGTGGTTTACTTTGTAGCCTCAATATGCGCCGCCATAGCTTCTCCATAAGTTAGCCCCGGTAAACCTGCAACAGAAAACCACCACAAAGGGGACAGGCACCTTTGTGGTGGTTCTGGCCACGGCAGAGTTGTTAGAGTCCGGCAGGCCAACGACAGACGGCCAGGTCGACGTGCATGTCGTCCTTAAACGCCACACCCTCCCCTAGCAAAAGCTCACGTTGAGCATCGGGACCGCCAAAAGCGAAGCCCTCGCATATGTGCCCGTCGGCAAACACCACGCGGTGACAGGGAATCTCGCCGAGGCGCGGATTACTATGCAGGGCATACCCCACGTACCGCGCACTTCGTGGACGACCGGCAAGCAGCGCCACCTGGCCATACGTGGCGACCATCCCCTCGGGGATCTGCTCGACCACCTCGTACACCCGTTCAAAAAAGCCCTCAGACGCCATCGCTCGCTCCCCTCTCCGCATTAACAGCATAAAGAAATGATCCCTTGGGAACGGAGGAAAACGGATCATTCGCGGCCTCCGTGTGGCCGATGATCCGTTTTCCTCCGTCCCCAAGGGA
>CALKBB010000088.1 GCA_937989795.1 uncultured Collinsella sp.
TCTGGGTCTCCCCCGCAGTCTCGGGCTGCGCACTGGCGCTTTGCCCCTCCACCACGTGCGCGGTAGACTCGCTGAGCGACGATGTCTGCTCCACGCTCTGCTCCGTCAGCATCCAAATACTTGCCAGCGTCGCGACAAGCAGGACAACCGATATCCATCCGACTATATGCTTCGCGCGCGCCAAGGGCTAACCTCCGTCCGTTATTGAGCAGCAGCGAGTGTACCCCCAAATCTCGCCGTCGCCATAGCGGAATCCCAAATGTTCAAAACAAGGCGCCAGATGGCTGCGGTCCCCTACTCCGTCTCGCGCATCCAGCGATCGAAGGTCCCCACGCACACACCTAAACGCTTTGCCGCCTGACTCCGTGTAATATTGCCCGCCTCATAGATATCGCGCACTCGTTCAAATTGCGGAGGGCACGGCTTGCGGGGCCGACCAAAGCGCACGCCGCGCGCCCGCGCCGCCGCGATTCCCTCCGCCTGACGACGGTGGATGTTCTCTCGTTCCACCTGCGCCACATAACTCAATAGCTGCAAAACGATATCGGCGATCAGCGTGCTGGTCACATCCGATCCGCCGCAATCTCTCGCACGCGTATCGAGCAACGGCATGTCCAGCACAACGATGGCCGCACCAAGTTCCTTGGTTATACGACGCCATTCCTCGAGTATCTCGCTGTAGTTTCGACCCAGCCGATCGATGGAAAGCACCACTAACACGTCACCGGAAGCCAAGGCATGAAGCAATTCCCGATACCGTGGGCGATCAAAGTCCTTGCCGCTCGCACGGTCGGCAAAAACATTCGCCGGCTCCACGCCATAGGCGCTCAGCGCATCCAACTGGCGATTCAAATTTTGATCACGCGTGCTCACCCGCGCATACCCATATACCGTTGCCACAACATCCCCGCTTTCTCGTAAACCCGCCAAAAAGGGACAGGTTTGTTTTGGTAGGTCCTATCTCCCAAAAGCATATGAAGAAGCGGCCGAGCTCATGGCAGGGCAATCAAGAGACACGCAAAGAGGGCGGCCCCGAAAGACCACCCTCTACGCTTTGCCGATACTCACTCCGTGCCGGTTAATGAATGAGCTTAAAGTCCAAATGTCCGCGAGTGGTGTTGACGCGCGAGACCTCGATAATCACGCGCTGCCCCAGCTCAAAACGGCGCCCCGTGTCGGCACCCGTCAACGTGAGCGCGTCCTCGTCAAACTCAAACCACTCGTTACCCAAGCTCTTAATGGAAACCAGGCCCTCAACCTGCGTTAGATCGAGACGCACGAATAGCCCCATGTTGCTGACCCACGAGACCGTTCCAGCATAGCGCTCGCCCAGGCGGTCCTCGTAGTACTGCGCAATCTTGATTTTTTGCGTCGCATGGCTGGCAGCGTCGGCCGCACGCTCGGCGTCGCTGCACGCGCGGCAGATTTGCGGCAGGATGCGCGGAAGCGACTCTCGGCCTTTTCCGATCAGCTTCGGCGTACGCACTAAGGCGTCTTTTCCGCCCAGCTGCTCGTATGCCAGCTGCAACTTGAGCACGCGATGCACCACCAGATCGGGGTAACGGCGAATGGGGCTCGTAAAGTGGCAGTAGCACGGCGCGGCGAGCGCAAAGTGGCCCTCGTTGCGAGGCTTGTACAACGCACGCTGCATGCTGCGCAGAAGAAGCGTGTTGACGAGCGGCGCGTTAGCCGTGCCGGCAGCAGCGTCGACTGCCGCCTGCAGCTCGTCGGGACTTCCCAGGGCAATGCCCGCCGCACGGCGATCATCGATGATGCCGAGCTGCGCCAGCGCCACGGCAGCACCGTGCAGACTATCGGGGCTGGGGTCATCGTGCACGCGATAGCAGGCCTCGATATCACGGTTTGCCAGCCACTCTGCAACGCACTCGTTGGCGAGCAGCATGGCTTCCTCGATAAGCGACGTGGCACACGAACGCTCACGCGCCACAATCTGCACGGGCACTCCGTCCTCATCCAATAGAGCGCGAATCTCGGCTGTGTCAAAATCGACTGAGCCGCGGGCGCGACGAATACGACGGCGAAGTTCGGCGAGTTCGTTAGCGGCGACAAGGAAATCGCCGAGGTCGATGTTGTAGCCGCGGGCGGCCTCCTCGCACGCAAGACCGCGCTCAAGCGCTTCCTCGCGCGAGGTCTCGGCAGCCGCAACATCCTCGGCTGCACCCTCCAGCACCGAATACTCAACCGCGCCGGCACGCACCAGCAGCGCCTCGGCGCCGTCATAGTCCATACGCACACGCGAGCGAATCACGCTGGGGTACGGATCGTAATGCCGCACGCGGCCCTGCGCATCAAGCTCGATATCGACGGTAAACGCCAGGCGGTCCTCGTCAGGGCGAAGCGAGCACAGGTCACAGGACAGGCGTTCGGGCAGCATGGGAAGCACGCGATCGGCCAGATACACCGATGTCGTACGATGACGAGTCTCAAGATCGATATGCCCGTCCCAAGCCACATAGTGTGAAACGTCGGCGATATGCACACCCAGCCTGTAGCCACCCTCGGGCGTGCGTTCCAACGAAACGGCATCGTCAAAGTCGCGCGCGTCGACCGGGTCGATCGTGATGACAAAGCGGTCGCGCAGATCGCGGCGGAGCGGGTCCTTAAGCGCCGCGGACACATCGAGCGAAAGCCCCTCGGCCTCGGCCAGCGCGGCCTCGGGATAGCTATCGGTATAGCCGTAACGCGCCATCACATATTGAACGCCCAAATCGGGCGCGTCATCTCCGCCAATGCGGCGTTCGATCGTCACGGTACCCGATTCCAGGCTCGTCGGGTAGGTCAAAATGCGCGCAACAACAGCATCACCCGGGTGGACACCCAGACGATCCGCCGAGCTATCCTCGGGCAGAATGAAGAAGTCGGCCTTCAGGCGCGAATCGAGCGGCTCAATCACACCGAGCGGACCGGCGGTCTGGTACGTGCCCACCACGCTTATAGCTGCGCGCTCAACCACGCCCTCGATCACGGCGCGACGCTCGCCATGCGGGCTGTTCTTAATGCTCACGGCAACGGTATCGCCGTCCATGATCTCACGCTTGCCGCGACCCATGACCTTGTAGTCGCCATTCTCGGTTATGACATAGGCACTGTGCTCATGGAGCTGCACGCGCCCGGTCAGGCTCGGACGGCGTTCGCTGCGCACCGGCCCGCGCTTATTGCGAGCTCCACGCTTATGCTTGTTATTGCGCCCCATGGCGCCTCCTAACTATCGATTGCGAACTCCAAAGAGTCTACCCAAATGATTCGCTTTCCTGCCGTCCCCTAGGGATCAAAAAACGGGCCGCCCCATAAGAGACGACCCGTTGGAAGGGATGAATTCCAGGCATGCCTACACGCGCAGGTAGCGACGCATGGCGATGGCAGAACCAAAGAGGCCGATAATCACGCCGACCAGAATCAGCGCAGCATAGGTCACCAGGTAGTACTGCATCGGCAGGGCAAACGACATCCAGCCGATGCTCTCCTGCAAACGCGGAATCATCAGATTGCGCAGCAGCTCCAGAACGCCGATGGAAAGCAGCGAGCCCAAAATGGCCTGCAGTACGCCCTCGGTGATAAACGGGCCGCGAATGAAGCCGTTGCTGGCGCCGACCAGACGCATAATCGCAATCTCACGACGACGCGCCGTAATGGACAGGCGAATCGTGTTGTTGATAAAGATGAACGCGATAAAAGTCAGCAGGCCAACGAGCACCACGGCGGCGATGCGGATGTAGTTGGTCACCTGGAACAGGCGGCTCACTTCCTCCTGGCCGTACAGCACGCTCGCGTTGACGTCGCCGTCATCCACGATCTTCTGGAAATCGGCATTCTTCTTGAGCTTCTTGGCCGTGCTCTCGACCTGAGACGGATCGTCCATCTCAATCGCAAACGAGGCGGGCAGCGGGTTCTGGCCGTCGAGCGCGCTCATGGTGGCGTCGGCGTTACCCGACATCATGCTCGTACACTCGGCCAGTGCGTCGTCCTTGTCCTTATAGGTCACGGACTTGACGTTATTCCACGTCTTAAGCTCGGCCTCAAAAGCCTGAACATCGGCCTGATCGGCGTCATCACTAATGAACGCGTTGATGACAACCTGATCCTCGACGGTGCCGATCACGGAGTTCAGCATCGCGGAGCCCATGATGAACAGGCCGATGGTAAACAGCGAAAGGAAGATCGTGATGACGGCGCCGAGCGAGGTAGTCCAGTTACGGAAGAAGTGGCTGATTGCCTCTTTGAAGGAGTAGCCCACGTTAGTTGGTGCCATAGTTGCCGTAACCTCCCCTCTCCTGGTCGCGGATAACGTGGCCGCCCTCGAGGGCGATCACGCGACGGTGCATGCTATCGACCATCTCGCGGTCGTGCGTGGCGACGATCACGGTGGTGCCGGTGCGGTTAATACGCTCAAGCAGCTTCATGATGCCCAGCGAGATCGCCGGGTCGAGGTTGCCCGTGGGCTCGTCGCAGATCAGCAGCGGCGGACGGTTGACCATAGCACGGGCGACGGCAACGCGCTGCTGCTCGCCACCGGAAAGCTGGTCGGGCAGCGAGTCCATCTGATCGGCCAGACCGACCAGACGCAGCACCTCGGGCACCTGGCTGCGAATGACGCCCTTGGGCTTGCCGATGCACTGCAGGGCAAACGCCACGTTTTCGTAGGCGGTCTTTTGCGGCAGAAGCTTAAAGTCCTGGAACACGGCGCCAATCTGGCGGCGCAGGAACGGAACCTTGCGGTTCTTGATCTTCATGAGGTCCTGACCGGCAACCAGGATGCGGCCGCTCGTCGGCTTGACGTCGCGGTTGAGCGTCGACAGCAGCGTGGTCTTACCCGAGCCGGAGTGACCGACCAGGAAGACGAACTCGCCCGGATAGATCTCGATGTTGATGTCGTCGAGTGCAGGCTTGTTGGGCTGTGCCGGATAGATCTTGGTGACATGCTCCATAAGGATGACGGGCTCGACACCGGCCTGCTTGGCCATCTTCTTGCGGCTGGCCTGCGGATCGATGGGCGCAAACACCGACGTAAAATCGGGGTTGTTGAGCGCGTTATCGAGGCTTGCGACCTCGGCTGCCTGATCGCTCTCGACCACCGGGGCAGCAGGCTGCGTGGGGTCGGGAATAGCGGCAAAGAGACCGGACTGCGCAGGCTGAGGAGCCGGCGTCGCAGGGGCCAAGGGGTCGGGAATGCCGGCCATGGTAGGCTGCGGCGTGGCGGCACCAGCCTGAGGCTGCTCCACGCGAGCGGTCACGGCCTGAACGGGCTCAAAACCCGCCGTGCCGGAAAGCGCGACATCGCTGGTTGGATTGTAGGCAAAGGGATCGGATGCCGGCTGTGCCTGATCTGCCGGCTGAGCGGGGGCCTGAGCAACAGGCTGGCCCTCTGAATCCGGAGTGGCGAAACGACTGCCCTGGACGCCTGCCTGCGTCTTGGGGGCATCATCGCCCGCACCGGAGGTACGGAAGTGGTTACCCACTGGTGCTCCTTATCGTCGTGCGTTTAAACTACATGAGCGCTTTGTATTTTAGCAGCATTAGCTTTGCTGCACATAAGAAGCATGGCGTGGTTAGGGATCCCGTCGGCCGGACACAGGGTTACTCTCCAAATCGTCCTCGGACATGTCGGAGCCCCCGCTGCGCGCTTCGCGCGGCGGGGGCTCCTCCGTCCTGCGGAAAGATTTGGAGAGTAACCCTGTACCCGGCCTG
>CALKBB010000089.1 GCA_937989795.1 uncultured Collinsella sp.
TTACCTGGCCCGCGGCGGTCATTTCAGCCGTCGTTGTGTCGTTTCCGCTGGTTTACCGCACGGCGCTCGGAGCCTTCGAGAGCCTCGACACGCAGATGCTCGACGCCGCGCGAACCTTGGGATGGTCCGAATCTCGCATCTTTGCCAAGCTTATGATGCCGCTCGGCTGGCCCTCCATCGCCGCCGGCACGGTGCTCGCCTTCGCGCGTGCCATGGGTGAGTTTGGCTGCACCCTGTTCTTTGCGGGCAACTACGCCGGCATTACCCAGACCATCCCCATCGCCATCTACTTTGAGTGGATGGGCGGCAACACGTCGGTGGCGCTCTTTTGGGTCATCGTCGTAATCGTGTTCAGTTTCCTGGTCATCCTGTTCATCAATATGTACACCGCTCATTCGCAAAAGTATCGCGAGTGGGGCCTTTCCCGTGCGGAGCGCAAACAGGCCAAAGATCTCGCCGGACAGGGCGATTCGCTCGACCCGTCGGGCGGCGATGCCTTGCGTATCGATCGCGAGGCGCTGGCCGAGCTCATGCGCGATGATGCCGCTTTGCAGGGAGGTCGATAGGCCATGTCGCTCGTTCTGGATATCAAAAAGCGCTATCCCGGGTTTATGCTCGACATGCAGCTTGAGGCCGGCGAGGAGCGCGTGGCGCTGCTCGGTGCCTCGGGTTGCGGCAAGAGCTGCACGCTGCGCTGTATTGCCGGTGTGGAGACGCCCGACGAGGGCAAAATCGTCGTCAACGGCGTGACCTTTTTTGACTCGTCGGCGGGCATCAACCTGTCGCCTCAGGAGCGCAAATGCGCTCTGCTGTTCCAAAATTATCAGCTGTTTCCCAACATGACGGTGGCCGATAACGTATGCGCCGGTGTAAAGGATGCGGGCGACGCCACGGCGCGTAAAAAACTTGCCGAGCGCTACCTGGGCATCTTTGGCCTGGCCGACTTTGCCGACCGCTATCCCGCGCGCCTCTCGGGCGGTCAGCAGCAACGTGTGGCGCTTGCGCGCATGGTGGCGGCGCATCCGGGCATCTTTATGTTCGACGAGCCCATGAGCGCGCTCGATTCCTATCTTAAGAGCGCGCTCGAGCAGAACATGCTCGACCTGTTCGATGTGAGCAACCGCACCGTCCTCTACGTGAGCCACGACATTGATGAGGCATGCCGCCTGTGCCAGCGCATCTGCGTGATGCACGATGGACATGTTGAGGAGATCGGCTCCGTCGAGGATGTGGTCCGCCGCCCGCAGACGCTGGCGGCACTGCGCCTGACGGGCTGCAAGAACACAAGCCGGGCGCGCAAGATCGGCGACGAAGAAGTCGAGGCCCTTGACTGGGGCATGACCTTTAACGTGGGTCGCGAGGTTCCCGATAATGTGGCGTACCTCGGTATTCGTGCGAGCTACTTCCATGTGGACAACCGTGCCGAGCGGGGTCGCAACAGCTATGACCTGCATGTGGCCCGTGTGAGCGATTCGCGCTTTGAGCGGCTGGTGCTGCTGGACGTGCCGCGCGCTGATGCGCCCACGCGTCTGCAGTGGAAGGTCAACAAGGTGAACGTATCTGCCGACGGGCTGCCGCAAGCAGGCGAGACGCTGCGCATGCATTTTGATGCCAGCAGGATCCATTTGGTTTGTCGATAGCGCCGGGTAATGCCGTCGGGGATATAAGCCTCGGCGGCTTTGTCTTGCCGCTCGCCGAATGAAGGATGACAAACTCTTATCAATTAAGATAATTATTTATTAAACGACGGCACACGACGCTGTCGTACGCATGTCGGCGGTGTTCGTCTGGACGACAACCGTTGATATAGTTGACCTTAACTTGTAAAGGAGGACGCGCACATGCCGCAGACGACATACATTCGCCGCGTTGCCGCGCGCGCCCTGTATATGGCTCGGAGCCGCATATGAGCAGGTATGTTCACGGCTCCGGGAGAGACGATGCACAACTAAATAATCAGCTGCAAAGCAGGTTCCCTAAAATTCCGGGTTTGAGCACGGCCGGGCAATCGCCGTCCGTCGTGCATCGATACCGCTGTTGTCCGTTTTTGGTTCGAGAGGGGAACCGTCATGGCTGAAGAATTCGATTTCCATCCGATGTGGGAGAGCCTCGGCATGAATCTTGCCGATCACGACATGCTGCTGGGCGCTGTGGGCCAGATGTACGGCGATATGTTCCTGACGCAGAACAATCGCCCCAAGTCTACGTCCTACCTGGATTTTGTCGCCACCAACATCCACAGCGGCCGTATTAAGGAGATGCTCGACAAGAAGGAGGCCGGCGAGGCCACCAAGATCGTCGGTTCGTTCTGTGTGTACGTGCCCGAGGAGATCGTGCTTGCCTGCGATGGCATCCCCGTTGGCCTGTGCTCGGGTGCCGACTGGGCGACCGACAAGGTCGAGGAGCATCTGCCGCGCAACACCTGCCCGCTCATCAAGAGCTTTGCCGGCTTTAAGCTGGGCGAGGTCTGCCCCTATATCGAGTCGAGCGACCTGGTGGTAGGCGAGAACACCTGCGATGGCAAGAAGAAAGCTTACGAGTTCTTTGCCACGCAAAAGAACATGTACGTCATGGATATTCCCAACGTACACGACGAGTCGACGCTCGTGACCTGGAAGGCCGAGGTTAAAAAGCTTGCCGCCAAGATCGAGGAAGAGTGCGGCGTCAAGATTACGCCCGAGCGCCTGAAGGCTGCCATCCACGCCGTCAACGAGAAGCGTCGCGCCCTGCAGCGCCTCGCTGCCACGCGCGCTGCCGATCCGGCGCCCATCAGCGGTCTCGATAGCCTGCTGACCGTGCAGGCAGCCTTTATGGACGACACGCCGCGTTTGACCGGAGCCATTAACGATATGGCGGCTGAGTGCGAGCAGCGTGTCGAGGCCGGCGAGGGCGTGGCGCCCAAGGGGACCAAGCGCATCCTGTACACCGGCACGCCCATGGCCGTGCCCAACTGGAAACTGTTCAACCTCATCGAGAAGGCCGGCGGCGTCGTGGTGGGCGAGGAGTCCTGCACGGGTTCGCGCTACTACAAGGACTTGGTCGACGAGTCCGGCGAGACGGTTGACGAGATGCTCGATGCCATCGCTGAGCGCTACTTTAAGATCAACTGCGCTGTCTTTACGCCCAACGACCAGCGTATGAAGGACATTGTCCAGATGGCCAAGGACCTGCATGCCGACGGCATCGTCGACGTGGCCCTGCAGTTCTGCACGCTCTACGAGATGGAGTCGTTTGCCGTGGAGAAGGCCGCCGAGGAGGCCGGCATTCCGTTTATGCACATCACGACCGACTACGCCGGCGAGGATGCAGGCCAGCTACAAACCAGGATTGAGGCCTTCTTGGAAACCATTTAGGGCTATCCGTCCCGGCGGCTTTCCCGGACACCCGATCTTGCCGTTCAAACCGTCGCTTGCTACCAAAGTATGCGGCGCTCATCTTTCACGGCAACCTCGGGCACCTGGGAAAGCCGTTTCCTTGGTTGGTTAAAAGGTTCGTTAAGGAGTTATATGTCGGAAAATATTGAGCAGCCGTTGCCGTCCACGTTTGAGGAGTTCAACGAGCAGCGCAAGGCGGCGTTTATTCGCGTCAAGGATTACAAGCAGGCGGGTAATCGCCTGGTCGGCTTCCTGTGCAGCTATACGCCACTCGAGATTATCGATGCCGCGGGGGCCGCAAGTGTCGCTCTGTGCGGTACGTCCGATGAGGTGATTCCCGAGGCCGAGAAGGTGCTGCCGGCAAACCTCTGCCCGCTCATCAAGTCGACCTACGGCTTTGCCTACTCGCAAAAGTGCCCGTTTACGTACTTTAGCGACATGATCATCGGTGAGACCACCTGCGACGGCAAGAAGAAGATGTACGAGTTACTCAACGAGCTCAAGCGCACGTACATTCTGCACCTGCCGCAGGGTCGCGATCGTGCCTATGAGCGCGAGGGCTGGTACGAGGAGTGCCGCCTGCTCAAGGAAGAGCTCGAGGGCTTCTACGGCATCACGATTACCGACGATGACCTGCGCGCTACCGTCCGTCGTCGCAATCGCTTGCGTGCGGCCCAGCTCGAGATGTTCGCGCTGCAGGCCAACCAGCCGGCGGCCATGAGCGGCGTCGACCTGATGAGCACCATGTTCGCCGGTACGTTCAGCTTTGATATCGAGGCCTATACGCAGCAGCTGGAGCAAAAGGTCGCCAAGCTGCGTGAGTCCTACGAGGCTGGCGAGCGCCCGATTGCGGCGGATGCCAAGCGCATTCTGATCACTGGCTGCCCGGTGGGCGGCGTGATCAACAAGATCGGCCGCACCATCGAGTCCAACGGTGGTGTGGTCGTGTGCATGGACGACTGCTCGGGCGAGCGCACGGCGGCCATGATGATCGACCCGGATGCTCCCGACATCCTGCGCGCCATCGCCGACCGTTATCTGGATATCAACTGCTCGGTCATGACGCCTAACGAAGGCCGCATGGGAAACACGCTGGCTATGTGCGAGAAGTACCATGTCGATGGCGTGGTAGAGAGCGTGCTGCAGGCCTGCCACACCTTCAACGTTGAGAGCGCGCGCATGCAGGAGGCTGTCGAGGGTGCGGGCATTCCGTACATGAAGATTGAGACCGATTACAGCAATGGCGACATGGGTCAGATCGAGACGCGCATCGCCGCCTTCATCGAAACCCTCTAGCTTCCTCAGACACCGGATCTTGCCCCTCAAACCGTCGCTTGCGTACCCAAAGTACGCTGCGCTCCTCTTTCGGGGCAATCTCCGGCACCTGAGAAACCTAGAGCTAAGGCGCCTGAACGCGCCGCTACCTTTGATGTTTAGATTGGGAGAGAGCCATGATAGGGATCGGGATCGATATCGGGTCTACGGCGGCTAAGACTGCCGTGGTCGACGGGGAGGGTTCGGTGGCGTGGACGTGCGTGCAGCCAACCGGGTTTTCCTCGGTCGATGCTTCCGAGCGGCTGCGCGAGGCGCTGGCAGCGGCCGGCTACGACGTGACGGCCGACGACGTGCGCGTGGTCGCGACCGGCTACGGTCGTGTCGCCGTGCCCTATGCGCACAAGGTCGTGACCGAGATTACCTGCCACGGTACCGGTGCCGTGCGCCTGTTTGGCGATCACGGCACCGTGATCGACGTGGGCGGTCAGGACACCAAGGTCATTCAGCTTAAAAGTGGCCGAGTGGCCAAGTTTGCCATGAACGACAAGTGCGCCGCCGGCACGGGGCGCTTTTTGGAGATCATGGCCGACCGCCTAGGTATTTCCCAGCAGCAGATGGCCGATCTGGCACGTTCCGGCGAGCCTACCAAGATTTCCAGCATGTGCACGGTGTTTGCCGAAAGCGAGGTCATCAGCCTGATCGGTCGCGGTGAGCCGCGCGAGAACATTGCGCGTGGCGTGATCGACAGCGTGGTCTCGCGCGTGGCGACCATGGCCGGGCAGGCCGCGGGCGCCCCGTACTACCTGACCGGTGGCCTGTGCGAGAACGCCTTCGTGGTGGAGCGGTTGGGCGAGCTACTGGGGTCGCCGGTGACCACCTCGCCCCAGGCTCGCTTTGCCGGAGCGATCGGCGCGGCGATTCGCGCACAGGCGCTCAATTAATGCATCCGCCGTCGGCTCGCATTCATGCGTATACTGGGAGAAAATGATTGACCGATGAGAGGAGGTATCGATGGCTGACGATCAGATTAAGCTCACGTCTATGACGGCCGCGAGCGGTTGAGCCGCCAAGCTGGCTCCCGGAGCCCTCGCCCAGGTCCTGGGCGATTTGCCCAATGTGCATAATGACAACTTGCTCGTGGGGTTCGATACCTCCGACGATGCGAGCGTCTTCAAGGTGGGGGAGAACCTGGGCCTCGTGCAGTCCGTCGACTTCTTCCCACCCATGGTGGACGACCCCTTCCTCTTTGGCCAGATCGCCGCCGCCAACTCGCTGTCGGACATCTACGCCATGGGAGGCACTCCCTCGCATGCCATGAACCTGCTCTGCATCCCCAGCTGCCTAGGGGTGGAGGTGGCCGGTCAGATCTTGGCGGGCGGCGCCGACAAGTGCGTCGAGGCGGGCTGCACCATCGCGGGCGGCCACACCATCAACGACGACGAGCCCAAGTACGGCTTGTCCGTCTCGGGTTTTGTGCAGCTCGACCGCATAATCCATATCGCCCGCCGCTACTGCATTTTCTTTCTCTTCCTGCACATTTTCCAGCGCCTCTTTTTTGTCCCGAAGGGCTTCCTCATACTCGCGCATGCTGCTCATATTGAGGCGGGAAGCGGCTTCGTCGATCAGATCAATAGCTTTGTCCGGCAGAAAACGGTCATTGATATAACGGTCCGAAAGTTTTACTGCCGCTTCCAAGGCTTCGTCACTGATCTCGATATGATGATACGATTCATAGTGGCTGCGCAAACCTTTCAAAATAGAAAC
>CALKBB010000090.1 GCA_937989795.1 uncultured Collinsella sp.
GGCGTAGATGTTGAGCGTCATGGCGGCGTTCGAGTGCCCCATAGACGCCGAGATTGCCTTAATGTCCACGTGGGCGGCTACGGCCATGGTTGCGAACGTGTGCCGCAGGTCGTGGAACGTCGGGCGGGTTCCTCTCGTCCCTTTCAGCTCCAGTGCCTCGGCAAGGTTGCGCCACCTCTGCCAAATCGTGTTGGGGCGCATGAAACCGCCTCGAATGTCCCCGAGCACGTAGAGCGCCCCGGTGAAGGGCACGCCCGCAGCGAGGCAAGCGGCCTCCATCTCATCGCGCCGGGCCACGAGATCGGCGGCAAGCTCTGAGCCGAAATACACCGCGCGGGCGCTGCCGTCGTTCTTGGGGTCTTTGGCGTAGAACCTCGTCCCGTCGCGGCCTATGCTGTCCTCCACCTTGAGCACGCCGCTATCAGTATCGACGTTCGCCCACCGGAGGCCGCATATCTCGCCCTCCCTCATGCCCGTGTATAGGGCGATTTTCACCCCGAGCATAGCCGGGGTCATGCCCGCCACCCTGAGTACCTCGCGCACGGTTCGCACGCCCTCGGCGGTAAGCGAGTTGGGGCGCGGACGTCCGGCCTTGGGCGGCTTTACGCCTCGGGTCGGGTCTTTGCCCAACAAATCGGTATCGACGGCCTGATTGCACGCAGACCGTAGCAGCGTGAGCGCCTTTTTCATCGTGCCGGGGGCGTACGTCTCGCCCATCTTGGCAACCCACGCCCTCACCATGTCCGGGTTGAGATCGGAAAGCGCCACCTCCCCGAGCAGCGGGGAAATGATGTTGTCGAGCAGACGCCCGTACTCGTTGAACGTTGACGGGTCGATGCTCGGGCGCTTGCCGTCGATATAGCGGCGAACGTAGGCGGCCACGGTGAGTACCGTCTCCGGGTCGAACCCCAGAACCGCCAACGCCGCGCCCTCGCGCTGCCTCTGGTTCCACTCGGCCTCCATGGCCGCGCGCCACTCCTCAAGCTCTTTCTGGGCCGCGCGTTT
>CALKBB010000091.1 GCA_937989795.1 uncultured Collinsella sp.
CGGGTCGAGCCCCAGCCGGTGCGCACGCGCACGGCGGGACGGGCACCCTCGGCAAGCGGCAGCACGCGACCAATGATGGCGGCATTCTCGCCGTAGCGGGCGGCGCGCATGGCGCTCAGCGCGCCATCGGCTTGCTCGGCCGGCACGACGGCAACCATCTTGCCCTCGTTTGCCACCTGCAGCACATCGTAGCCGAGCATTTCGCAGGCGGCCTGCACGTCGGGACGCACGGGCACGGCATCTTCGTCGACCTCCATGGCAACACCGCTGGCCTGGGCAAACTCGTTGAGTGTGGACGCCAGGCCACCGCGCGTGGGGTCGCGAAAGCAACGCGTGCCGGGCGCTGCGGCCAAAACGTCGGCAATCAGGTGGTTGAGCGGCGCGGCATCGCTTTCGATCGTGCTCGAAAACGCCAGACCCTCGCGTTGGCTCATGATGGCGATACCGTGGTCGCCCAGCGTACCCGATACCAGAATGACATCGCCGGGCTGGCAGTTGGCACCGCTGAGCGCCACGCCCGTGGGAACCTCGCCCACGCCGGCGGTATTGATGTAGACGCCGTCGGCCCCGCCGCGCTCGACCACCTTGGTGTCGCCCGTGATTATGGACACGCCCGCCTCACGCGCCGTTTCGGCCATCGTCTGCACAATCTGGCGGAGCTTATCCATGGGATAGCCCTCTTCGAGGATAAAGCCGCACGACAGGTAGCGCACGTTGGCGCCCGAGGTCGCGACGTCGTTGACGGTTCCGCACACGGCGAGGCGGCCGATGTTGCCACCGGGGAAGAACTGCGGCGAGACTACAAAGCTGTCGGTTGACATGGCGATGCGCCCGTTCGCGGGCAGCGCGGCGACGCCGGCATCGTTGCCCTCGAGCAGTTCGGGCGACCCAAAGGCATCCAAAAAGACCTCATCGATGATGCGCTTCATCATCTGTCCGCCAGAGCCGTGGCCCAACAGGACGGTGCTATCGGTGATGCTATGGGACATATCCAAAACTCCAATCGTGGGTGGTGCCAGTGTGCGGGTGCGTCCAGGCTAGTTACGGTAGCGGTAGTACGCCGCGCAGCTGCCCTCGGAGCTCACCATGCACGGTCCGACGGGGTGCTCGGGCGTGCAGGTGCGGCCAAAGAGCGGGCAGCTGTTCGGCGTAATGGCCCCGCGCAGCACGTCGCCGCAGCGGCATCCACGCGGCTCGACCGTCGCCTCAACGGGCACGTCAAAGCGAGCGCGGGCATCAAAGCGCGAGAACTCGGGGCGGATAGAAAGGCCCGAGTTGGCAATCGGCCCCAGCCCGCGCCACGTGGTGCCGCATGGCTCAAACACCTGCTCGACCAGCTGGCGCGCCACGGGGTTGCCGTCTGCGTTGACGCCACGGCGGTAGGCGTTGTCGATCGCGGGCCTGCCCTCGACAACCATCTGGACCAGCATGCAGATGCCCTGCAGGATATCGACCGGTTCAAATCCCGTGACCACGCCCGGGGTATTGAACTCGTCGACCAAAAAGCTAAAGGGCGCCAAGCCCGTGATGGTGGCGACGTGGCCCGGCAGGATAAAGCCGTCGATGGCGGTCTCGGGGTCGTTGGCGATGGCGCGCAACGCCGGCGGCGTGGTCTTGTGGGCGCAATAGACCGAAAAGTTCAAAAGCCCGCGTGCCTCGGCCTCCAAGATGGCGGCGGCGATGGTGGGCGTCGTAGTCTCAAAGCCCACGCCCATAAAAATGACCGGACGATCGGGGCTTTGCTCGGCGATGTCGAGCGCGTCGAGCGGGGAATAGACGATGCGGATGTCGCGCCCTGCCGCCTTTTGCGCAGCGAGCGAGGTGGACGATCCGGGCACGCGCATCATGTCGCCAAAGGTGGTGATGATGGCGCCGTCTATGTTGGCGAGCGCGATCGCGTGGTCGATGTCGCAGTTGGCGGTTACGCAGACGGGGCAGCCCGGGCCACTCAGCAGCTTGAGCCCGGCCGGCATAATGGAGCGAAAGCCATAGCGGCCGATGCTCACGGTGTGCGTGCCGCAGACTTCCATAAGGTTGATGGTGCGGTCGCCGACGAGTTCATGGATGCGTTCGATGAGCTCGCGGGCCAGCTTGGAATCGCGAAATGCCGAAAAGTCGATACCGGAGCGAGCCGGCTGTCCGGCCGCCACTAGTATGCCTCGGCCGGGTTGCTGGCCAGTTGGTCTTCTTCGGCCAGTTCGGTCATGGTGTTGACCAGGTCGAGCGTCTCCTGCGCTTCCTGCTCGTCGACGATCTGGATGCCAAAGCCGGCGTGTACGAGAATATAGTCGCCAACCTGCGCCGTCGGCACGAGTCGTAGCGACACGGGGCGCTCGATGCCCATCATGTCGACGGTGGCCTTGAAGTCGTCGTCGCGTTTGACTACTTTACCGGGAACGGCAAGGCACATATTGTTCCCCTTTTAGACGCTTTGCGCTGGATAGGCGCTCAATAATCCATCAGTTGATGGTAGCGCTCGCGGGGTTTGCGGGCAAACGCGTTACGCCTGTGAGACGGCTGGCCACAGCGGCGTGTGAGGGCGAGCTACTGCGATGCAATCTGCGCAAGACGAGCGCTTGCGACCGCCGCCTGACCGTAGGCGATGCAGCCGTCATTGACGGGCACGGTGTGGGGGACAAAGACAGTAAGGCCTGCGCTTTTGAGCTCGCGGGTGAGGAGCTGGAGCAGAAGTCGGTTCATGAACACACCGCCCGAGAGCGCGACGGTGTCAATGCCCTCGCGCGCGCAGATTTCGGTGGCGATGCACGCCGAGGAGCGCGCGACGGCGACATGGAAGTCGAGTGCGAGCCTGTCGGCGGGCGCTCCGGCTTCAATTCCCTCCAAAAGTGCCTCAAAGAGTGCTTTCTGGTCCAGCACATCGGGGCCGTCCAACCACGATGGGCCAGATGTGGAATAGCCGACGTTGTCGTCGGGAAAACGGGCGATTTTGCCGTCCAGTGCACGCCAAGCGGCGGCTTCGAGCTCGATGGCGGGTTCGCCCTCGTAGGTTGCCTGGCCGCAAATGCCCAAAATCGCGGCTGCGGCATCAAACAGGCGACCCATACTGCTGGTGCGCGGACTGTTGATGCCGCGCTCGATCATCGTTGCCGTTATGCTGCGCGTTTGCTCGTCAAGGCTGTTCAAGAGCCCCACGGCTCCCGGGTGCTCGAGCAGGTCGAGCTCGCTGAGCAGGGCAAAGGCGTTGCGGCGGGCATCGTGTACGGATGCGGCGCCACCGGGAAGCGCCCAGGTGCGCAGATGCGCGACGCGCTCAAAATCGGCGAGATGGGCGACAAGAAACTCACCGCCCCATATGGTGCCGTCGGTGCCGGCACCCGTGCCGTCGAAGGCGATGCCGAGGACGCGTGCATCGGGCGCAAGCCGGCCTGCGGCAATCGCCTCTGCCATGACGCTCGCGATGTGCGCATGATGGTGTTGGACTTCGATAAGCGGCAGATTGTGCTCCCGTGCCTGCTCGCGCGCCCATTGGCTCGACAGATAACTGGGATGCATGTCGCATGCCAAGGCGGCAGGCGCCAGGTCAAAGAGGCTTTCCAGACGCGTGCGTGCGGCGCTCCAAGCATCGAAAGTCGCGCCGTTTTCGACATCGCCGATATGCTGCGACACAAAACAGGCCGCATGGCCGTCGGCGTCCTCGCGCGTGAGTGCGATCGTGGCTTTTTGCTGCGGCCCGCAGGCGAGCACACAGGGCGTGGCGTTGTCGAGCGCCGGCAACGACAGCGGCTGCGGCGCATATCCGCGTGCGCGGCGCACGGGCATGACGACCCCGTCGACCACGCGTACCACGGAGTCGTCGTAGCGCGACAGAATCGCGCGGTCGTTACCGAGCAGCGCATCGGCGATGCCGGCGGCAACAAGGTGCTCCCATGCAAGGGCATCGTCGGTCTCGATGGGCTCTTCGCTCAGGTTTCCGCTGGTCATGACGAGTGCGCTCATGCCGTGCGCCGCGGCTGCGGCGAGCAGCAAATGTTGAAGCGGGGTATAGGGGAGCATGACGCCAAGCTCGGGCAAGTCGTGCGCGACGGATGGCGCGAGTTCGAGGGCGTTGGGGGAGCCGTAGGCGTCGTTGCCGGCCGCGCGGCGGCGTGACAGCACGATGGGACGAATGCTACCGGCCAGCAGGTCGCGCTCAACGCCATCGATGTGACACAGGCATTCGGCGTCGGCAAGGCCGCGCACCATAACGGCAAGCGGCTTGTTGCTGCGACGCTTGCGACGGCGCAGCTCGCATACCGCCTGTTCGTTGGTGGCATCGCAGGCCAGGTGGAATCCGCCCAGACCCTTGATGGCGACGATGCCGCCGTCTGCCAGCAGCTCGACGCAGCGTTCGATGATGGCATCGCTGGCCTCGCGCGTGGAGCCGACGGCGGGGGTTGCGTTGGCGACCGCTGGCGCAACGCCGCGGTCTGCCTCGCGCCACGTAATATGCGGTCCGCAATCAAAGCAGGCATCGGGCTGCGCGTGAAACCGCCGATCGAGTGGGTCAGCGTACTCTGCGGCGCAGGTGGGGCACATGGGAAAGCGATCCATCGAGGTGGCCGCTCGGTCATAGGGCAGCGAGCGAATGATGGTAAAGCGCGGCCCGCAGTTGGTGCAGTTGATAAAGGGATAGTGAAAGCGTCGGTCGGCGGGGTCGAACAACTCGCGCAGGCAGTCGTCGCACGTGGCGATGTCGGGCGAGATGAGCGTCGTGTGGGCGGTTTGATCCTGCGACGCCACAATGCGAAAGCCCCGCTCGTTAGCGGCGTCCCAGTCGCCGGGTGCTAGGTCCATAACCTCGACATGCTCCACGCGAGACGCCGCAGGCGCATGCTCGGAAAGCGCGGCGACAAATTCGTCGAGCGACTCGCTGAGAGCGTGCGCCTCGATATGCACACCGTCGCCCGCGTTGAGCACCCAGCCGCAAACGCCGTGCGCCATGGCCTCGCGATATACAAACGGCCGCATGCCGACGCCCTGCACAATGCCCGTTACATGGATATGCGCATGTCGCATGCGACCCTCCTTCGTTGAAATGTGTGCTGTTACAGCCCCAGGCTCTGCTCGGTGGCGGCGCAGGTGAGCTCGCCGTGTTTAACGCCGCGCAGGCCCAGCAGACGGTCAGCCAGCTCGTAGACACGCTCGCCGCGACCCTTAAGCGCCAGAATCTCCAAACAGTTGTGGTGATCCAGATGCACGTGCATGGTCGATACGATCTCGTCGGTGTAGTCGTGTTGCACCTCGTCCAGGCGGCGCGTCAGGTCGCCGGTGTGATGGTCGTAAATCATGGTGAGCGACCCGATGACCTGCTCGTCGGGCGTTCGCATCTGCTCCTTGGCAATCGAGGCGCGAATCAGATCGCGAACGGCCTCGGAGCGGTTGGCAACGTCACCGCGGCGCGCGATCTGCTCGTCAAAGCGGCGCAGCAGGTCGTCGGGCGCGGTGACCGAAAAACGGACCAGCTCGGAGGCGGAGCCGCTGCAACGGCAGCCCGCGTCGCCGGTCGGCCCGTGCGAATGCTCGTGCCCGCAGGTGTGCTCGTGCTCGGCCACGCTACACCAGCTTTACGGAGCCAACGGAGTTGTGGTCGGCCTCGATGGCCTCCTCGTAGCCCTCGAGTGCGTCGTGCGCCTCGTGGAGCGCCGCCATGGCGGCCTCGAGCTTGGCGCCAATGCGCTCCATATCAAAGTTCTCGGTTGCATGCAGCAGCTGATGGCTCCACTCGTGGGCGAGCTCGATCGTGTCGTCGACCTGCTTGACGCTCATGGCAAGCTGGCTCATGTTCATTCCGACGTCATGCATGGGAAATCTCCTTTTGTACGGGCCTATTCAGTGGTTCAGATTCTACTACGCCCGCTTTGCGCATCGCCGCATAAGAAAACGGGTGCGAGTCCGTCTGACCCGCACCCGTTCACTGGGGGCTGTTTGTGATTACCATACTATCCGTGGTCGCGGGCGCAGCACCCGGCTCTCCGGTGAGCGGCGCAAAACCGCTCATGGACGGCAGCACATGACCGGCGTATTACAGGTGCTTCTCAAGCAGCGCCTGCAGCCTGGCCTTGGGCAGCGCGCCAACGGAGCGGTCGATTTCCTCGCCGTTCTTAAAGACAACCAGCGTGGGGATGCTCATAACGCCAAACTTCATGGCCAGGTCCTGATTGTCGTCGACGTTGCATTTGGCGACGGCGAGTTTGCCGGCCAGCTCGTCGGCCACTTCGTCAACAATGGGCGAGAGCGAGCGGCAGGGACCGCACCACGGTGCCCAAAAATCAACCAGCACGGGAAGGCTGCCGTTAACGACGGAATCGAAGTTCTCGGGGGTAATCTGCTTAATGTCAGCCATGGTGACCTCCATAGTGCGACGCGGCTCGGCCGCGTAAAACTCAGTACGACCGTGCTTATACCCAACGGCCCGTAATGCAACCACTCGCAGGCGGCTCTTTTATATAATGGTGGGCACGCAAACGATTGGAGAGCGCATGCCCACGTCACAAAGCCAGAAAAAAGAAGCCATCGCCCAGGCGACCGAGCAGGAGCTCGCATCGCTCGCGGGCCGCGGCGTGCGTATCGCAGGAAATGCGTGCTCGCCGATTGTGCTGGTAAAAGGTGATTTAGACGATGCCGAGCGTGCGGGCGGCGAGCTGGCTGCCGGTCCGGACGGTGCCGCGCTGCGCAAGGCGCTCGGTGCCATCGGCTACGCGCCCGAGGATTTCTGCGTGCTGGCAAGTGTTGCCGGCGCGGGCGACGGAGCGGTTGCGGTAGGCGAGGGCCTGCCGTGCGAGCTGTTCCGCGAGGCGCTCGAGGCCTTGGACCCAGAGGCAGTCTTGCTGTTGGACGATCGCGCGGCCGATACCATGCGCGAGACCTATGCCGACATGCTCGTGGCAATCGACGACTTTGATACCGCCATGCTCAAGCCCGGCTTGGTCGCCCATGTGCAGGGTCGTCGCGTGCTCGCGCTCGACGGTTTTGAGGCGGCGCTCACTGACAAAGCTGCCAAACAGCGCATGTGGGCATACATCAAACAGCTGACCCCGGCAGCCGCGCCGCTGTAGCGGACCGGAGCCGGCAAGGCGGCCCTGACGGGTCGAGCGCGGCGCCGACTTGTCGCGCCCTTACATCACGGCGCGAAGCTCAAACCGGTCGCCGTTGATGCGAAACTGGCAGTTGCCGTTCATGCGCTCGACGGCAAGCTTAATGCTCTTGGTTCCAAAGCCGTGTCCGGTGTGCCCGGCTACGGGCATGCCGTCGACCATGCGCGGCGGGCGCCCAAACGTGTTGGAGACCAAAAGGAGCAGTTGCCCGTCCTCGCAACGCAGGTCCAGATCGACAAATCGCTTGCCCTGGGGAGCGGCGCTTGCGGCGACGATGGCGTTGTCCAGGGCGTTTGAGAGCACGCTAAACAGATCGACGTCGGCTACATGGACGCTCTCGGGCACGGCAGCGCGCAAATCGGCGGTGATGCCGTTTCGGTTGATATCGGAGCTAAATGACGAAAGCACGATATTGACCGTGTCGTTGGCGCAGTAGCGGCGCACGGCGGTGCGGTCGTTCGTCTCGCAGAGCTCGTCGATGCGCTCGAGTGCCTCGTCGATGCGGCCCTCCTCGATCAAAGCCGCAAGGCCGCGCAGGAAGTGCCGCATGTCATGGCGGAGGACCGAAAGCTCACGTCCAGATTGGCGCCAGGCCTCGAGTTCCTTGATGGCCGCGCTGTCGCGGGTCGCAAGCATCCAGCGCTCGCGCTCGGCGGTTTCCTTTGCCTCGTATTCGCGCAGATACACAGCAAGAAACATAAGGTAGAACGCGCAAAGCGCAAACGCCAAAAACTCAACCGTCACCACGGAGCCCGAGTGGAAGAGCGTGGTGTAGGCGTTAGTGGCGTAGTCAAAGATGTAATAGACGAGCGGCAGGATGAGTAGAATCTCGAGCTCGGTGGGGCTTTTAACCGCCAGGCGCGGGCCGATGTCGCTGGCCCAATGCAGCAGGATTGCAAAGACGACGGCCGTGGTGATAATGCGTGCCACGTAGTACGCGATTTGCGAGTCGGTGGCGGCGAGCGCGGCGATGCCCATCCAGTTGCTGAACTGGCAGCTCAGATAAGCACTGGTGACGCCCAGCATAACGAGCAGCGGGCTCAGGCGATAGCGCGCGCACAGATAGATGACGAGCGGCAGATGCACGACGAGTGGATATACCTGACGGGCGAAAAGCTCGCCGCCGACGGCATTGGCGAGGCCGAATGCGCATCCGGTTACGGCGCCGACCATCACCAGCTCAAGCGCATGACGCCGGTTGATCTCGATACCGCAGAGCGCCGCCGAGGCAAAAACGCCAAAAAGCAGGGTCGTTGCGTGGTGAATTGCCCAAAGCATCATCTCGGCCGTGGGGAGCATTAGCGTCTCCCGCCCTCGAACCGTGCCGCAAAGTAAGCATCCTGGAAACCCTGCTTGCAGCTGCGCGCCAGCGGGATGCAAGCGCCCGAGCGCATGACGATATCCGTGCGGTTGAAGTGATCGATATTGCGCAGGTTGACCTGGTAGCTGCGGTGGCATTTAAAGAAGACCGCGTTTTGCTCCAAGCGGTCCTCGACGCTGCGGAACGACTCGAGTGCCTCGATATCGCGTCCGTCGCGCAGGTGGAAGACCACGTGCTTGTTGCGCGCCTCGGCATATTCGATGTCGGACAGGCGCAAGGCGTGGTAGCCAAAGGAAGTTTTGATCACGAGCTCGTCGGTTGCCGCCGGGCGCATGCTCGAAAGCTCGTCGAGTAATCGCGCCAGGCGTTCGTAAGTCACGGGCTTGAGCAGATAGTCGAAGGCGCGGACCTCGTAGGATTCCAGCGCGAACTCGGGCGACGAGGTGAGGAACACCAGGCGCACGGCGGTGTCGGCCTGGCGCAGTTCGCGTGCGGTGTCCATGCCGTTGACGAGCGGCATGATCATGTCGAGCAGAATGATGTCGGCGCGCGATGCGGCATGGCGGGCCAGCAGGTCCTCGCCGCGCGTGACGAGCGCAACATCGACCGCCGTGCCCGTCTCGGTCGACCAACGGTCGATCATCCGGTGCAGTCTATCTAGAAAAGCGACATCATCGTCGCAGGCAATAATCTTGAGCATTCGGCCCCCTTAAGTAGTTCGATTTTGCCACATCGGGCACGCGCCGCTTGCGGGGGTGCGGACCGTTTGCGCCCCACGGCGTGCAGCTCGCGCCAAGCGGTGTTGCGGTGGCGAAAGATGCCTCCTGCGCTATCGAAAGCCCGGCTATCCTCAGCTTGCCAGTTCGAAAATGGACCCGACCCAAGATTGAATCTTTATTTCAACTTTACACCTAGGTTTACAGCTGTCTTGTCAGCTGTAAACCTAGGTGTCATACTAAAGCCCCAAGATTCGCCAAAAGAGAGGGGCCTTGATGGCACAGAGCGCGAACATGGATGCGTCGGAGCTTGCACGCGATATCGCGGCCGGCCTAGCATCGGCAACGACGGCAACGGAGCGCGCGGCACTGGTGCCCGCAGAGCTCGTCGAGGCCATTCAGCAGCTAAAAACCCAACGTGACGCGGTGATCCTGGCGCACTATTACGTGGCGCCCGAGGTGCAGGCCGTGGCTGATTACGTCGGCGACAGCTTCTACCTGGCAAAGCTCGCCAAGAGCCTGCCGCAGCAGACTATCGTGCTGTGCGGCGTGGAGTTTATGGGCGAGAGCGCCAAACTGCTCAATCCCACTAAGACCGTGCTGCTGCCCGAGCCGGGCGCGGACTGCCCCATGGCGCACATGGTCAAGCGCGAGACGGTCGACGCGGCGCGCGCCGAGTACGGCGACGACCTGGCCGTGGTGTGCTACGTCAACTCCACGGTCGAGATCAAGAGCTGGAGCGACGTGTGCGTCACCAGCTCCAACGCCGTTAAGATCGTGTCCGAGCTGCCGCAGCAACACGTCCTGTTCATCCCCGATCAAAACTTGGGCCGCTTCGTAGCCGAGCAGGTGCCCCAAAAGCACGTCATCCTCAACAAGGGCTACTGCCCGCGCCACCACATCATCACCGTCGAGCAGATCGTTGACGCGCAGGAAGCGCATCCCGACGCGCTCGTGCTGGCGCACCCCGAGTGCAAGGCTGACGTCCTTGCCGAGGCCGACTACATCGGCTCTACCGCCGGCATCATCAAGTACGCTGAGGAGTCGGACGCCAGCGAGTTCATCATCGTGACGGTCCGCGGCGTGCTCTACGAGCTCGAGCGTCGCTGCCAGGGTACCGGCAAAAAGTTCTATTTCCCCGCGGTGCAGCCCACCTGCGTCAACATGGACCTCATCACGCTCGAAAAGCTCGTGCGCTGCCTGGAGACGGGCGAGGGCGAGGTGCAGATCGGCGTCTCGGACGAGGCGGCAGACCAGGCCAAGCTCACGCTCGACCGCATGCTCGAGTACGCGGCGCGCTAGAACGATGTGACATGAGGGGCAGTCCCTTATGTCACATTACAAGGGAGAGGATTCCTGTGGAAACCAAACAATACCCCGATATGGAGTGCGACGTTGTCATTGCCGGTTGCGGCGTGGCGGGCCTGTACGCGGCCCTCAATCTGCCGACGAGCACGCGCGTGATCATGCTCTCCAAGGGCGCTGTCGACGAGTGCGATTCGATGCTCGCGCAGGGCGGCATTTGCGTGCTGCCCGAAGGCTCGGACTACGATGCCTTCTTTGAGGACACCATGCACGCCGGCCACTACGAGAACCGCCGCGAGAGCGTCGACATCATGATTCGCTCGAGCCGCTCGGTCATCAACGACCTGCTGGCGATGGGCGTGGATTTTGAGCGCAAGGCCGACGGCAGCCTCGACTTTACCCGCGAGGGCGCGCACAGCCGTCCGCGTATTGCCTTCCATGCCGACATTACGGGCAAGGAGATCACGACCAAGCTGCTCCAGGCCGTTCACAAGCTGGATAACGTGCAGATTTTGGAGCACGTGGCCATGACCGACATCCTGACGGGCGAGCGTGACGGCGCCACGGTGTGCACCGGCGCCGTCGCCGTTCCCGTGGACGAGGACAGCTCTGTTCGTCCCGCCGACGAGCTGGCAAATGCCGCCGAGGGCGTGCATGCCGGCGAGCCGTTTAAGATCCATGCCCGCCACACGCTGTGGGCTACGGGCGGTATCGGCGGCGTATACGACCATTCGACCAACTACCCGCAGCTCACGGGCGATGCCTGCTACATTGCTCAGGAGCATGGCATTAAGATGGAGCACCTGGACTACGTGCAGATTCACCCCACGGGGCTGTTCTCGCCGCAGCCGGGCCGCACCTTCCTGATCAGCGAGAGCTGCCGCGGCGAGGGCGCGATTTTGCTCAACGCCGCCGGCGAGCGCTTTACCGATGAGCTTCAGCCGCGCGATGTGGTCGCCGCCGCCATTCGCGAGCAGATGAAGCAGGACGGTACCGAGCACGAGTGGCTGAGCTTTGCCCCCGTCGAGCGCGACGTGGTGACCGGGCACTTCGCCAACATCCGCGCACGCTGCCTGGAGGACGGCCGCGACATCCTGGACGAGCCCATTCCCGTCACACCCACGCAGCATTACTTTATGGGCGGCGTGTGGGTCGACAAGGACGGCCGCACCTCGATGCCCGAGCTCTACGCCGCGGGCGAGACAGCCTGCAACGGCGTTCACGGCAAGAACCGCCTTGCATCAAACAGCCTGCTCGAAGCGCTGGTCTGGGGTCGTCGCGCCGCTTGGCGTATGCGCACCGGCGAGTCGCTTGCCGTGGAGCAGACGGGCGAGCCCGCGCTCGATGGGCACCATCGCGCTCTGAGTTCCGATAACCTTGCAATCGATGATCTGGCCCGTGCCGCCAGCACGCAGGCCGTGGAGGAGTAGACCATGAATCCCATTACCATGAAGCTCGTCGTCGATGATCTGATCCTGCAGGCCCTGCGCGAGGACATTACGTTTGAGGACGTGAGCACGGCGAGCGTGTGCCCCACGGCGCGTCCCGCCACGGTGGAGCTCATCGCCAAGGCCGATGGCATCATCGCCGGCCTGGACGTGTTCGCTCGCACCTTTGAGCTGCTGGATCCGCAGAGCTCGGTGCTGTTTGATGTTGCCGACGGTGACGAGGTGCATGCCGGCGACCACGTGGGTCAGGTGCGCGGCGATGCGCGTGTGCTGCTTTCGGGCGAGCGCGTGGCGCTCAACTATCTACAGCGTATGAGCGGTATCGCCACCTACACGCACAACATGGCAGCGGCGCTCGAGGGTACCAAGACCGTGCTCGTCGACACGCGCAAGACCACGCCGGGCATGCGCGTCTTCGAGAAGGCCGCGGTCGAGATCGGCGGCGGCAGCAACCACCGCTACAACCTGTCGACGGCCGTCATGCTCAAGGACAACCACATCGACGCCGCCGGTGGCGTGGCACGCGCGATTGAGATGGCGCGCGCCCATGCGTCGTTTACCGCGACGGTCGAGATTGAGTGCGAGAACCTGGACATGGTGCGCGAGGCAGTTGAGGCCGGTGCCGATATCATCATGCTCGACAACATGACCCACGACGACATGGCTGCTGCGATTGAGCTTATCGCCGATCGCGCCAAGACCGAGTGCTCGGGCAATGTGGATGCCAGCAATATCCGCGCGCTCGCCGACCTGGGCGTTGACTTTATTAGCTCGGGGGCGCTGACGCACTCTGCGCCGATTCTCGACCTCTCGCTTAAGCACCTTCGTCTGCTGGACGGTAAATAATGGACGCCCGCGAGCGTCGCCGTACCATCATGGGCGTGCTCGAGGGAGCCAAAGACCCTGTCTCGGGCAGTGCGCTTGCTCGTGAGGTGGGTGTGAGCCGCCAGATTGTCGTGCAAGACATCGCCCTGCTGCGCGCCGATGGGCACGATATCGTCGCCACCAATCGCGGCTACGTGCTGCAGGAGGCCCCCAGCAGCCCCGCCGTGCCCACGCGCTTGGTCAAGGTTCGCCACAGCGTGGAGCAGGCAGGCGATGAGCTCACGAGTGTCGTCGACGCCGGAGGCGCCGTGCTCAACGTGATCGTCAATCACCGCGTGTACGGTAAGATCACGGCCGACTTGGATATCCGAAATCGTCGCGATGTTGAGCGCTACCTGCACGATATCGAGAGCGGCAAGAGCTTTCCACTACTAACGGTGACGAGCGGCTATCACTTCCACCGCATTGCGGCGGAGGACGAACAGACCCTCGACGAGATCGAGGCCCTGCTCAAGGAGAAAGGCTACTTGGCGGACCTGATGCCCTACGAGGACGATTTGTCCTAGTCGACGCCGCATCTATAAGTTGCGGTGAAATAGTTCCTAAAATCGGCATCCAAGCCATAAAACAGGAACTATTCCACCGCAACTGCCAAGGGTTCCGCTCCAAATTAGCTGCCCGCACATGCAAAAGGAGGCCTCCGCGGCGATGCGGAGGCCTCCTATTTTGTGCACGGTGTACTTTTGAGTGTGCAGGTGGGGGAGTTGTTACTCCTCGACGATCTCGGTGATCGCGCCAGCGGGGCAAGCGTCCTGGCAAGCGCCACAGGCGACGCAGGAGTCCTCGTCAGCGACGGTAGCGACGTCCTGGAGCTCCAGAACGCCAGCGGGGCAGGAGTCGACGCAAACGCCACAAGCGATGCACTCGTCGGCATCAATTACGGGATGAGCCATGGTAGTTTCCTCTCTGTTGACCGACGCTACAGGCGATGCGCGCCGGTTTGATTCGGGCAAAAACATACCACGGGAGCGACCGTTTGCAATACCCTCTGACCGGCATCTTCATACCGTTCGCCGAGTATGCCGCGGCTTACTAAAAAACATGCAGGTGAAGCCGTTGAGCTGCGCAAATGTTAGCTAAAGGTGACTCGTAATATTGAGCGATTGAGCGAGCTTTTGGAAAGCGTGTCCCGGAATCGACGCTCAAAACGGGTCACGCCTTCCTCGGGGTAGCCCCAAGACCACTCCGTGTGGCTCCGGCCCAAACCTCAGCCATCTCTACATAGATCTCGATAGATTTGCCCAGAACTCAAACAGGGCGTCTACCTGCGTATTTGCGAACCTAAACTCTCGACAATAAGAAATCTTATATGAATTGACTTAGGTTTTGTATATTCCGGCCCATAAGGGGATACACTACATCCTGAAAGACAAGCCGAAACACCGCGCGGCAGACCGCCGAGTCGGTGCAAACGCACAAGAGAGAGGGAATTTCTAATGGGCAAGATTCTTGGTATCGACCTTGGTACTACTAACTCCGCAATGGCCGTTCTCGAGGGCGGTTCTCCGACCATTATCGTGAACGCCGAGGGCGACCGCACCACGCCGTCTGTCGTGGGCTTCCGTGCCGACGGCGACCGCGTCGTGGGTAAGGCCGCTAAGAACCAGGCTGTCACCAACCCCAAGAACACCGTGTTCTCCATCAAGCGCTTCATGGGCCGCAAGTACTCCGAGTGCACCTCCGAGATCAAGACCGTGCCGTATGAGGTCAAGGAGGGCCAGGGTGGCCGCGCCGTCGTCGACATCGAGGGCAAGGATTACACCGCCGAGCAGGTGAGCGCCATGACGCTCGCAAAGATGAAGGCCGACGCCGAGAAGTATCTGGGCGAGACCGTCACCGACGCCGTCATCACCGTCCCGGCCTACTTCAACGACGCCCAGCGTCAGGCCACCAAGGATGCCGGTAAGATCGCCGGCCTCAACGTCAAGCGTATCGTCAACGAGCCGACCGCTGCTGCTTTGGCCTATGGCCTGGACAAGCAGGGCACCGACCAGCGCATCCTGGTCTTCGACCTGGGCGGCGGCACCTTCGACGTCTCCATCCTCGACCTCGCCGACGGCGTGTTTGAGGTTCTGTCCACCTCGGGCGATAACCACCTGGGCGGCGACGATTGGGATCAGCGCGTCATCGACTGGATGGCCGATAAGTTCCAGCAGGAGAACGGTGTCGACCTGCGTCAGGACCCCATGGCCCTGCAGCGTCTGAAGGAGGCCGCCGAGAACGCCAAGAAGGAGCTCTCCGCCGCCCAGCAGACCACCATCAACCTGCCGTTCATCACCATGAACCAGTCCGGCCCGCTGCACCTCAACTACACGCTGACCCGCGCCGAGTTCGAGAAGATCACCCGCGACCTGCTCGAGCGCTGCAAGCAGCCTGTCACCAACGCCCTACGCGACGCCAAGCTTAAGCTCTCCGATCTGACCGAGGTCATCCTCGTCGGCGGCTCCACCCGTATGCCCGCCGTCCAGGAGCTCGTCAAGACCATGACCGGCAAGCAGCCCAACATGTCCGTGAACCCCGACGAGGTCGTTGCCGACGGCGCTGCCGTCCAGGGCGGCGTGCTCACCGGCGACGTCGAGGGCATCCTGCTGCTCGACGTTACCCCGCTGTCGCTGGGCGTCGAGACCATGGGCGGCATCATGACCAAGATGATCGACCGCAACACCACGATCCCGACCTCCAAGACCGAGGTCTACTCCACCGCTGCCGACAACCAGACCAGCGTCGAGATCAACGTGCTCCAGGGCGAGCGCGAGCTTGCCCGCGACAACAAGTCGCTCGGCAAGTTCCAGCTGACTGGCATCCCGGCTGCCCGCCGCGGCGTGCCGCAGATCGAGGTCACCTTCGACATCGACGCCAACGGCATCGTCAAGGTCTCCGCTAAGGACAAGGGCACCGGCAAGGAGCAGCAGATTACCATTTCCGGCTCCACCGCTCTGTCTGACGACGAAGTCGATCGTATGGTCAAGGACGCCGAGGCTCATGCCGAGGAGGACAAGAAGCAGAAGGAAGAGGTCGAGGTCCGCAACCAGACCGACAGCCTGTGCTACTCCACCGAGCAGACCCTCAACGAGCTGGGCGACAAGGTTTCCGCCGATGTGAAGTCCAAGGCCGAGGCCGCTATCGCCGACGCCAAGAAGGCGCTCGAGGGCTCTGACGTCGAGGCCATCAAGGCCGCCGGCGAGTCCCTGCAGTCTGTGGCCTACGAGCTGGCCCAGGTTGTCTACGCCGACGCTCAGCAGCAGACCGACGGTGCCGCCGGTGCCCAGCCTGCCGACGATGACGTTGTCGACGCCGACTACGAGGTTGTGGACGACGAGGACAAGTAATCATGTCCGCCCGTAAAGCTCGCACGGAGGCGGCTGCCGCTGGCGCCGCCCCCGTTGACTCTGAGGAGAAGGACGTGAAGATTCCCGTAGAGGCCGCAGACGATACCGAGGCCAACGAGGCCGAGGCCGCCGAGGCTGCCGAGAACCAGGTAGAGGATTCCAACAAGGAGGCGACGATGACCGAGGACGAGATGGTGGAAGCCGCTATCCGCGCCGGTGAGGAAGCCGCCGACAACGACTTTAAGCTCAAGTTCGAGCAGGCTCAGAAAGAGCTTGCCGACGTGCGCAATGAGCTCGATGCTGCGGCAGAGGCTCAGAAGGCCGCCGAGGACAAGGCAAAGGACGCCACCGAGCGCACCGCCCGTCTGCAGGCCGACTGGGAGAACTTCCGTCGCCGCACCGCCACCGAGCGCATCGCCGAGCGTGAGCGTGCGACCGAGAAGCTCGTCACCGCGCTGTTGCCGGTGATCGACGATATCGAGCGCGCGATCGATCACGCTCGCGGCCAGGAACTTTCCGACGACTTTAAGCAGTTCGTCGACGGTGTCGACGCGGTGCATGCCAAGCTGCTCGATGTGTTTGCGCACGAGGGCGTTGAGCCCATCGACCCCAAGGGCGAGGCGTTCGATCCGCTCGAGCACCAGGCTGTGGGCCGCGTCGAGGACGCATCGCAGTACGACGAGACCGTCAACGATGTGTACCAGAAGGGCTACCGCATGGCGGATCGCATCCTGCGTTCCGCGATGGTGACGGTGACCTACGGTGGCGAGAAGCGCCCCGCACCGGAGCCCGAAGCGGCGCCCGAGGATGCTACGGCCGATACGGCCGAGAGCACCGAGGAGTAATTGAGAAGGGCCCCGGGGCAACACCCGGGGCCCTTTCTGGCCTAGTGCCATATGACAGCATGAGCCGTCGTCTGCATGGGCGGCGGACGTAACAGGAGAGGAGCTACGATGGCTGCAGGCAAAACCTTCTATGACATCCTGGGCGTATCCAAGAGCGCCTCCGACAAAGAGATCAAGAGCGCGTTTCGCAAGCTCGCGCAAAAATATCACCCCGATGCCGGCGGCGACGAGGCCAAGTTCAAGGAGATCAGCGAGGCCTACGAGACGCTTTCGGACGAGAAGAAGCGCAAAGAGTACGACCAGATGCTCATGTTTGGCGGCATGCCGGGCGCGGGCGGCGCGTATGGCGGCGGCTACGGTGCCGGTGCGGGCGCCAGCGGCTGGGGCGATATCTTCGACAGTATCTTTAGCGGTAACGGCGCCTGGGGCAGCGATTGGGGCTCGGGCTTTGCCGGGGCTGCAGGCACTGCCGGT
>CALKBB010000092.1 GCA_937989795.1 uncultured Collinsella sp.
CACCCGTCCCGCCGAGTTCAACGGCGAGGGCGTGCCGCCGGTGCTCGTGAGCGGTGACCATGCCAAGGTTGACGCCTGGCGCCGTAAGAATGCCATCGAGCGCACCTGCCGCTGGCGTCCCGACCTGATCGAGACGGCGCGGCTTACGCCCGAGGAGCGCGCATACGCGCAGGACATCCTGGACGCATCGTATTCGCAGAGCAAGGAGTGAGAATGGTTCCATCGCAGCATTCCGCGTTGAGGGGCGCTTTTGAGTGGATCGTGGTCATCGCGATCGCGCTCGTGGCCACCTTCTTGATTCGCTCGTTTGTGGTCGAGCCCTTTGTGGTGCCCACCGGCTCCATGGAGTCCACGATCGAGATCGGCGACCAGATCCTGGCGCAAAAGGTGAGCCTTAAGCTCGGCCAGCCTGTCAGCCAAGGCGATATCGTGGTGTTCCACAACCCCGATGCCACTTCCGAGCATGATGTTCTTGTCAAGCGTGTTATTGCCACGGCCGGCCAGACGGTCGACCTGCAGGACGGCAAGGTCGTCGTTGACGGCCAGGTGCTCGACGAGGACTATACGACCGGCATGAGCTGGCCGCTTTCGGTCCAGGCTCCCGGCGCTCAGGTAAGCTATCCCTACACCGTTCCCGACGGGTGCGTGTGGGTGATGGGCGACAACCGCGAAAACTCTGCCGACTCACGTTACTTTGGTCCCGTCGATCGCTCTGATTTGATCGCCGTGGCGCTTGTGCGCTACTGGCCGCTCAACCGCATCGGCGCTATCGACTAAAAACCGCTATAGTACAGTACCTAACCGTGTAATCGTTTCGACGAGGGGATATTAGAGGCATGAACGCTTCATCGCTTTCCTTCCAAGACATCATCCTGCGCCTCCAGCAGTACTGGGGCGAGCAGGGCTGCGTCATTATGCAGCCCTATGACTCTGAGGTCGGTGCCGGTACCTTCCACACCGCGACCACGCTGCGCTCGCTCGGTCCCGCCGAGTGGCGCACCTGCTACGCTCAGCCTTGCCGCCGTCCCGCCGACGGCCGCTACGGCGAGAACCCCAACCGCATGCAGCACTACTATCAGTTCCAGGTGCTCATCAAGCCGTCGCCGGTCAACGCCCAGGAGCTCTACCTGGGTTCGCTGGCTGCCATTGGCCTGGACCCCAACGACCATGACGTCCGTTTTGTCGAGGACGACTGGGAGAGCCCGACCCTGGGCGCCTGGGGCCTTGGCTGGGAGGTCTGGCTCAACGGCATGGAG